>CAUQUX010000125.1:0-4034 GCA_963521235.1 uncultured Veillonella sp.
GAACATTGGTTGCCATTACGGCGTATTCCCTATCGAGGAAGGTGTCAATGCCACCATTGAGCAATTAGAGAATACTAGCTTTACAAAGTATAACACCCCTGTCATCCCAGAATTACATCATCATGGTAATGTGCATGCAACAACTATACAAGATATAAAGGAAAATACTGTATCTTCTGAAAAAGATGTAAGCCAAACTGTGCTATACAGTTCTGACCAAACAATTGCAAACTATGACGAGCAACACCATATTGAAAGTAACTCCAACACTACATCATTCTTGCAGTTGTCTACGTTAGATAAAGAAAACATCCAAGCCCGTGATCGTTCGTCTCGTATTTTAGCCGGTATAGCCTCCGCTGTGAACGGGGCTTTCACCTGCAATGGCAATAAAACGGAGTTCACTGTCGGTTATGCTACGATGTACGGTGATTTGGCAGGTTTCCTCGCCGCAACGGGAGATATGTGGAAAACGGATGTGTATGCTCTCGCTCGTTATATGAATGAACACATTTTTAAACGGGAGGTCATTCCTCAAGGGTCCATCGATGTGGTACCGAGTGCCGAGTTATCTGATGCACAGGATGTAACACAAGGCCTAGGCGATCCCTTACAGTACGAATATCACGACTGTTTATTCCGTGCCTTTGTAGAAGGCACGCCTTATACACTGCCTCATCAGCGCTTGACGCCTGAGGATATCTTGTGCGCCTACGAGAAGGGTACATTGGAACATCTATTAGGACTGCCAAACCCTATTTCTCACTATTTCACATCCACAGAGCAGTTTATCAACGACCTCGAACGGTGGTGGAAATCTTTCAATGGCCTAGCTGTGGCAAAACGTATCCAATCTCCGCCACTGTTCCTTGTCAGTGAACGTGCCTTTGGTACTGACCTAAGTGAAAGTCAATTAAAACCGTATTTCTCACGTACTTACCATATCAATAAAGAAAAAGTTCTATATCACCACACTAAAAAGTGAGTATATTTCTTAATTTTGAAAATATAAATCTATACTATAGTAACGCTATATACAACTTTGTAATATACCTTATTAGATATCTTACATCCTGTATATAGCATTATTTAATGTTTGACCATTTACTCATACACCACTTTCAAAAATAACATAAGCCTATAAAAATTTTTATATTGTAATGATAATCGTTATAGATTACAATAAAGTTAACCCTATGGGTTACGTTTTAATGTGTATTTGGAGGTATATTATGCAACAAGCATGGAAAGACTTCAATACAGGTGTATGGGATAAATCCGTCGACGTACGAGATTTTATCCAACGAAACTATGTGCCTTATGTAGGCGATGATTCTTTTCTAGTAGGTCCTACAGAACGAACTACTAGACTTTGGCAACGGGTATTAGATTTATATGAGGAAGAACGACAAAAAGGTTCTGTCATCGATGCAGATACTGCTGTAGCAACTCATATTACGGCGCATGCCCCTGGATATATTATTAAAGAAGATGAACAAATTGTAGGTCTTCAAACTGATTATCCTTTAAAACGTGCCATGTTCCCTTATGGTGGTTTACGAACTGCTAAAAGTGCTATCGAAGAGTATGGTTACAAAATGGATCCAACTCTTGAAAGCTTCTTTAAAACTCATCGTAAGACACATAATGATGGTGTATTTGATGTATATACACCTGAGATGAGAGCTGCTCGCTCCGCTCACATTATTACGGGCCTACCTGACGCGTACAGTCGCGGCCGAATTATCGGTGATTATCGCCGTATAGCCTTATATGGTATAGATTATTTGATCAAAGATAAAGAAGATCAATTCAGCATCACCATGGGCGATATGATGCCAGATGTCATTCGTGACCGCGAAGAAATTCGAGATCAAATCCGTTCTTTAAAAGAATTAAAAGAAATGGCAGCGTCCTACGGATTTGATATCTCCAAACCTGCTACCGATGTGAAAGAAGCTATCCAATGGCTATACTTTGGCTACTTGGGTGCTATCAAAGAACAAAACGGGGCAGCTATGTCCATCGGACGTAACTCCACTTTCTTGGACATCTATGCAGAACGTGATTTGAAATCTGGTAAATATACAGAAGAACAAATCCAAGAAATGGTGGATCACTTCATTATGAAATTGCGTATGGTTCGTTTCGCACGTATCCATGAATACAACAATTTATTTACTGGTGATCCTGTATGGACAACTGAGTCTATCGGTGGTATGGGCACTGACGGACGTACACTAGTGTCTAAAACGGCATTCCGTGTCCTACATACATTGCAAAACCTTGGTCCTGCTCCTGAACCAAACTTAACAGTACTTTGGTCTCCTTCCCTCCCTGAAGGATTCAAAAAGTTCTGTGCAAAGCTCTCTATTGCAACATCTTCCATTCAATATGAGAACGACGAAATCATGCGTCCTAACTCTGGTGATGATTATGCCATAGCTTGCTGCGTATCTCCAATGCGTATTGGTAAAGAAATGCAATTCTTTGGCGCTCGTTGTAACTTAGCGAAAGCCTTACTATACGCAATCAATGGTGGCGTAGATGAAAAGTTAAAAAAACAAGTAGGTCCAAAATTCCGCCCTATTACTTCAGAATACCTTGACTTCGACGAAGTGATGGAACGTTTTGAAGATATGACGGAATGGCTCGCAGGTGTGTATGTGAATGCCTTAAATATCATTCATTACATGCATGACAAATACGCTTATGAAAAATTAGAAATGGCATTACATGACCGTAAGGTAACACGTTGGTTTGCTACAGGTATTGCTGGACTTTCCGTAGTAGCCGATTCCCTATCTGCTATTAAATATGCGAAAGTTAAACCAGTTCGTGACGAAAATGGTATTGCTATTGATTTTGAAATCGAAGGCGAATTCCCTAAATATGGTAATGATGATGATCGTGTAGATGATTTAGCAGCTACAGTCGTATCTGGCTTTATGAATAAAATTCGTAAACATCCAACCTACCGTCAATCCGTGCCAACTATGTCCTTGTTGACTATCACTTCCAATGTTGTATACGGTAATGCTACTGGTGCCACACCTGACGGACGTAAAGCAGGTATCCCATTTGCACCAGGTGCTAACCCTATGCATGGTCGTGATGAACACGGTGCTATTTCTTCTCTAGCATCCGTTGCTAAAATGCCATGGCGTGATTGTTGCGACGGTATTTCCAATACCTTCTCCATCATCCCAGATTCACTTGGTAAATCTGGTGAATCAATGGTAACATTAAGCGATCTAGATTTAGATATTGACCTTGGCGATATTAAACATGCTTTGGCTGATGGTTGTGAAAATCTAGCTTGCCGTGAACCTAATATTACATTTCCCGAAGAAAAGGAGTAACTATGACCAACGAACAACAAGTTGATAATTTAGTACAGTTATTAGATGGGTACAGCAAAAAAGGCGGCCACCATTTAAACGTAAACGTATTCAATCGTGAAACATTGTTAGATGCTCAAAAACATCCAGAATTGTATCCACAATTGACTATCCGTGTATCTGGTTACGCTGTTCATTTCAACAAATTGACAAAAGCGCAACAAGACGAAGTGATCTCTCGTACATTCCATCAATCCATGTAGTGTACTATGGTAGGTCGCATTCATTCCATTGAGACTATGGGAACCGTAGATGGTCCAGGCATGCGATTTGTCTTGTTCCTTCAAGGTTGCCCATTGCGATGTGCCTATTGCCATAATCCAGATACTTGGGATCCCTCTACGTATGCCCAAGAGATGACGGTGGCAGATGTGTGGACACAATTTGAAAGGAATCGAGACTTTTATATCACTGGAGGCATTACTGTCACTGGTGGCGAAGCATTGTTGCAACTCCCTTTTATCATCGAACTCTTTACTTTCTTTCACGGAAAGGGAATTCATACTTGTTTAGATACAAGCGGGATTTGCTACACACAAGAACAGGCTAGAGAGTACAAAATGCTTCTTGACGTAACGGATTTAGTCATTCTTGATGTGAAAGAGATCGATTCCTCTATACACGAAACACTAA
>CAUQUX010000126.1:0-4008 GCA_963521235.1 uncultured Veillonella sp.
TTCCACTGTGGTATGCCCTTCTTCTTATATTCGTAGACAAAGCCCTCTTGTGGTTCTAGGATCCGTTTTATAATTGATGCTTTGTAGTTGGCTTTCAAATTGTCCATAAAAGAAGCTAATGACTCGCGAACGAATGCAATGTCTACGAAGTCTACCAAAGGTACCATAATACGTACCATGTAATCTCCTACTTCTTTGTCATAGAGGACCCACCACCGCCAATTGGCATCATTTGTATAATAAAATAAGCTATATACTGTAGATGATAGGGCTTTTTTCTCCACCACTAGTCGAAAGTCACCCAAGGTAGGTTCTAACCAAGATACGTCAAGTTCCTCACATTCTTTTATAATTGTATCCATACTATTTACATTTATCGTAATTGACTATACAACGCTTGATACTGCGCTTCATGCGCCATCACACGTTTCACGTAATCTTTTGTTTCTGGAAATGGAATTTTGTCTATATCAGCGAAATTATCATCCCAACCATAGGTTTGCATCCATTCCTCTACATGACCACGTCCTGCATTGTAGGCCGCTAAGGCTAAGATTTCATTGCCCTTAAATTCTTCTAATAAATACGATAAATACCAAGTCCCTAATTGTATATTCGTATTCGGTTCTTTAATATCTTGGTCTGATATACTAGGCTGGTTTAATTGTTCCCCTATCCAATGGGCTGTTTCTGGCATCAACTGCATTAATCCTAAGGCACCTGGCAAAGATTTTGCGTTTGTATCAAATTTACTTTCTGTATAAATAACAGCAGCTACCATAGATGGTCTAACATGATACGTTCCTGAATATTTTAATACAGTGCTTTCATACACTAACGGATATGCATATTGTCTTGCTAAATAGGGTTGTCCATATTGCACATAATAGGCTGTCAGGACCACGATTAGCCACGCAAATGCTGTGGATACTCTCATAGTTCCTCCTTATGAAAGTGGATTTTCGCCGTTTTCCACAATTTTCGTAATTGTTTTTCTAACTGTTTCATAGTCCCTGAATTATCAATAACTACTGTGCTCAATGCACGCTTTTCATCTAAACTCATTTGGCTGTGGATTCTATCTAATGCTTCTTGTTCAGAATAACCATTGCGTTTCATCAGCCGTTCTAACTGAGTAGCAGGATTCACATAGACCAACCAAATTTCATCCATACGTGTATACCAATCTGTTTCAAACATCAATGGTATATCATAGATGATAGCCTGCTTCCCTTTTGCTTCCCACTCTTCTGTCAATTTTTGTATTCGATGTCTAATATGGGGTTGCAATATAGAATTGATGGTCTCCAAAGCTTCTGGATCAGAAAATACAAGGCTACCAATATAAGCACGATGTAACGTACCATCTTCTAGGACTGTATTAGGTCCAAAGGCCTCTATCAATTCCTGTAAACCTAGTGTCCCCGGCTCTACTACTTCTCTAGCCACTACATCCGCATCAATATAGGGAACACCTTTTTTTTGTAACCATCGTAACACTGTACTTTTACCAGAGGCAATGCCTCCTGTGAGTCCGATTTTATACATATTTACCCCCACATTTGATTCTAGTCATACTCAACTATTGTTATACACAAACATATTCCATAAAATTGTAAGAGCCTACTATTTTACATCTGCCCAGTTCTGTGCACTGTGCACATCTACTTGTAACGGAACTCGTAAAGTCACTACTTGTTCCATACAATTACGCAACAGAGTTTCTACCTGCTCCTGTTCCGATTCTACTACTTCTAGTACAAGTTCATCATGTACCTGTAATAAAATGCGAGACTGTAGCCCTTGTTCCTCTATCGCTTGTTCTACTTGATTCATAGCTAATTTAATAATATCCGCCGCTGTCCCTTGAATTGGCGTATTCATAGCTGTGCGCTCCGCAAAGGATCTACGGTTAAAGTTACGGCTATTAATATCAGGTAATGGGCGAACACGACCAAACATAGTATGTACAGAGCCACTTTCATGGGCTTCTTGCACCATACGATCCATATACCCTTTAATTTGTGGATAACGACTGAAATATAACTCAATATATTCTTTTGCTTCTGCTCTCGTAATACCTAAGTCACGCGACAAACCAAAGTCACTAATACCATAAATAATACCGAAGTTGATAGCCTTTGCATGAGAACGCTCCAGTGGTGTTACCTCTTCCAAGGATTTACCCAACACTTCTGCCGCTGTAAAACGGTGAATATCTTCACCATTTTGGAACGCTTGAATTAAGGCAGGGTCTTCTGACAAGTGTGCCAAAATACGCAATTCAATTTGAGAATAATCGGCACTCATAAACATATCATAGCCATCGTTCGGCTTGAATAAAGCACGAATTTCACGACCTTTTTCACTGCGCACTGGGATGTTTTGTAAATTTGGATCCGAGCTACTCAATCTACCGGTAGCCGTTACCATTTGGTTGAAAGTAGTATGGATTCGGTTCGTATGTGGATTAATCAGTCCTTCAAATCCCTCTAAATAGGTGGATACCAATTTCACAACGGAGCGATAGGCTAAAATTTGTTCTACAATTTCATGGTCATTTCTGAGCATGTCTAGGACTTCAGCATCAGTAGAATAACCGGTTTTCGTTTTCTTAATCACTGGCAATTGTAGTTTTTCAAAAAGTATGACACCCAATTGTTTTGGCGAATTAATGTTGAACGTTTCTCCAGCCAATGTAAATATCTTTTCTTGTAGTTCACTAACCTCTATTTTGAAACGTTCCAATGTACTGTGTAATTGGTCTACATCCATATAAATACCATTTTTTTCTAATACACATAGAGTGCGTAATAATGGCAATTCAATATCTCGATATAGGTCCCACACACCAGCAGTTTTCATTTCTTCCGTAGCTACATTGTTCATTTGATATAAGGCTTGTGCTTGTAGAGCCCACTCTGTTTCATTTTCCGTAGCAGGAATGGAAGGTTGTCCAAAACGTTCGCATAAATAGGTCATACCATAGTTTGCTCGTGTAGGATCAAGTAAATACGCCATTAATGTAAGATCTTTGATATGAATAGCATCTTCTTTCAAAATAGAAATGTGACCTGTTGTTTCAGTACCTAACACTTCAAACAACAATTTTGCATTATCTGTAACCAGTTCCTTGGCCCCTTCAAAGACTGTTTCCACATGCGCTACATCTACAAATCCGTTTACAACTAATTGGGTATCCCCATTATATAGATATAAGGCTTCTAACGTCCTAAATGGATGGGTTCCAGCTTCATTCAAGACAAGGCTAATCACTTTATCTTCGTAAAATTCTCGTGGTACTTCTGTGACATGAGTTAATTTAATATCTTCTGTTGGTGGCGCTAAAAATTGATCGAATAAAGTCCCTTCTTCTGCTACGCCCATAGCCTTTAATAGTCTCGGTGTTACTGCGTGAAAGCCTAACTTCTCAAATAAAGGGGTCACTTCACTGCGATGTACAACGGGAACAAATTGTTCTAGTGTATACGGCATATCCATATCTGTTTTGATGGTAGCCAGTTGATGGGAAATGAACGCTAAGTCTTTATTGTCTACTAATCGTTCTTTTAGTTTTCCCTTTTGTTCCTCAATATGCTCATACACGCCTTCTAATGTACCATATTGATTCAATAGTTTAAGGGCTGTTTTTTCACCAACACCCGGCACACCTGGGATATTATCGGAAGAATCTCCCATGAGAGATTTCATTTCAATAACCATTTGAGGTCCATATCCATACAGTTCTTCCATATTAGCCATAGTCACATGAAGCATATCAGTGATGCCCTTTTTCGTTAAAAACACACTGGTATACTCATCGACCAATTGCAAATTATCTCTATCGCCAGTAATAATGTGAACTTGTAAGTCAGTAGACCCCCACTTTTTACTTAAAGAACCAATAATATCGTCGCCTTCAAATCCTTCTTCTTCAATGACAACGATACCTAAGGATTCTAAGACTTCACGGATCAAGCTAAATTGTGGACGCAATTCATCTGGTGC
>CAUQUX010000127.1:0-3970 GCA_963521235.1 uncultured Veillonella sp.
AATATTATACAAAATGAATAAAATTACTATATAGATATTTTTCAATTTGTGTAAACGAAATGATTTAAAATGATATAAATCACAGATAAATACCTAGAAATGTACACTTTCAAACAAGCATGCATTCCATGTCTTGCGATATTCGCATTTGTCATTTGACAATTTTGATAAAAGAATTTAACATATTTATGTAATATCTATATTTAGAATTTGGGCGTAGACATTGACTTTGAATACCGAGTATAAGGGAAGAATAATTTGGGGAAGATATTACTAAAAGTTGTATAGGGTTATGGGCAAGATGGAGCAAGATTGTCTAAGCTGTAGCCCTTGCTAACTTTCTGTATGTATCCACCCCGAAGGGTGGTTTTTTTTTTTTGCTAGTATTAATTACATCAATGTATGCTCATCAATATTAAGGAAAGGATGTGGATGATTGAAAACCATACTGAGTAAAATGTCACAATTGCTAATTACATTGATTGGTGTTACGTTTCTGACGTTTTGCTTAACCTACATTGCTCCTGGGGATCCAGCTTTGATGGTGTTGGAAGCAGGGGACACTATTGTGTCGCAGGAAATGATTGATGCTACACGAAAAGAGATGGGCTTAGATCGGCCTTTTATGGAACAGTATGTGCACTGGGTAGCAGGTGCCGTACAAGGTGACTTGGGAACTTCCTATTCAGGGAAAAAACCAGTGACCGACAAATTATTAGAAGGCTTGGGCGGTACGGCTTTATTAGCAGTGTCAGCCTTTGCACTCAATGTGCTCATTTCCATACCAATGGGGATTTATTCGGCTGTGAAGGCAAATAAACTACCAGATTTTATTATTCGATTCTTTGCCTTTGTGAATGTATCCATGCCTAGTTTCTGGTTAGGTATGATTCTGCTGTACATCTTCGGTTTGAAATTGCACTGGGTGCCCATTGCTACATCAGTGATTAGTTTTAAAGCCTTGATTTTACCGGCTATTACATTGGCTACTGTTATGTCTGCAAAGTTTACGCGTCAAGTGCGGACTGTTATCATTGAAGAATTGCATCAAGATTATGTGATGGGGGCTCGTGCACGTGGCATGAGTGAATCGCAAATTTTATGGAAACATGTATTGCCAAATGCTTTGTTACCATTGATAACGATTATGGGTATGCTTATCGGTTGGCTCTTGGCAGGGGCTGCAGTTATCGAAATCGTATTCTCTTGGCCAGGGATGGGTAAAATGGCAGTCTATGCCATTGCCATGCGCGACTATCCGTTGATTGAAGGCTTCGTATTGTGGGTAGCTCTCATTTATACAGCCATCAACTTCTTAGTAGACATATCCTACTCTATATTAGATCCACGATTGAAAGCGAGGGGATAAGATGAAAGAATTTATTTTGCAACACAAACGCTTTTCTTTCTACTCTTTCTTAGTAGCTATCGTAGTAGGAATTGCAATATTTGCCCCTTATATCACACCGCATGATGCATTCAATGCAGATATGTCAAAAGCTTTCTTAAAGCCCTCTGCAGATCATCTGATGGGTACTGATAAATTAGGGCGTGATACATTCTCCCGTATCATTTATGGTACACAAACTTCTTTGTCCATGACAATTATTCTAGTGATTCTAACAGCCATTGTTGGTACAGTAATAGGAATTTTGTCAGGTTTCTTTAGAGGCAAAGTAGAGCTTGTATTGATGCGATTTACGGATATTATGTTATCCTTCCCAGGGGTGGTATTGGCCATTGCCATTGCCGGTATCTTGGGTGGTAGTGCCATCAATGCTATCTTGGCTCTCGTGGTGGTGAGCTGGGCGAAATATGCGCGAATGACCCGTTCTGCCGTGATTAAGCTTCGCCATAACGATTTTATTGCGGCAGCCAGAGTGAATGGAACAAAACAAATGACCATTTTATGGCGCCATATTTTACCGAATGTTCTGCCTCTGATTGTGATTACAGGGGCTATGGATATTGGTACTATGATGATGGAAGTTGCGGGACTCTCCTTCTTGGGCTTTGGGGCACAGCCTCCGACGCCAGAATGGGGCTTAATGCTCAATGAGAACCGCCAATATATTTTATCGTCACCAGAATTGATGTTATATCCAGGGTTGGCCATTTTTATTGTGGTGACCATCTTCAATTTATGGGGCGATTCGCTGCGGGATATCTTAGATCCACGTAGTACAGATTCACATTAATGTGTTAGTAGTAAGTTTTATAGAAAGGAACTTAAGATGAAACAAAGTTGGAAAAAATGGCTTCGTAATGCTACATTTGGCGTTATGGCAGTAGCGGCATTAGGTGTGATAGCAGGTTGCGGTAACGACAATGCGGCACCAGCTGACAAAAGTGTATTAAAAATTGGAGTGACAAACTTCGCAGACACATTGGAGCCAACACAAAACTACTTTGGTTGGGTAGTTATGCGTTACGGGGTTGGCGAAACATTAGCTAAATTTGATGATAAAATGAATACACAACCTTGGTTGGCGGAAAGCTGGTCTGTATCTGACGATAAAATGACTTGGACTTTTAAAATCAACGACAAAGCTAAATTCTCCAATGGCAATAAAGTGACTGCTGAAGCGGTAAAAGAATCCATTGAGCGTGCTTACGAGAAAAATAAACGTGCCGCTACATTCTTCAAATACACAGATATCAAAGCAGAAGGTCAAAACTTGATTATCACTACAGATAAAGCGTATCCAAATGTACCTGGTTTCTTGGCTGACCCATTATTTATCATCGTAGATGTGTCCGCTGAAAAAGCTGGCCGTGACTTCGCGAAAGAAGGTCCTATCGGTACTGGCCCGTACAAAGTGAAATCTTTCACTAAAGAAAAAGCAGTGGTAGAAGCTAATGAAAATTACTGGGATGGGGAAGTTCCTTTCAAAACAGTAGAAATTCCATCTATCGATGACCCTACAACTCGTGCATTAGCATTGCAAAACGGCGATGTAGATATGGCAGTTAACATCGGCGCTGGCGACATTGAAAGTATGCGTAATGACAGCAAATTCAATGTAGAAGAAATCGCATCCTTGCGTACAGTATTAGCTCGTATTAACCAAAAAGGTGTATTAGGTGATCCAAAAGTTCGAGCTGCCTTCATCAGTGGTACTGACCGTAAATCCTATAATGAAGTATTGTTGAAAGGTACCTTCATCCCTGGTAAAGCTCCAATTCCACCAAGCTTGGATTATGGTTTCGATAGTTTGAAAGACCCTAATGCATACAATCCTGATCGTTCCAAACAATTGTTGGCAGAAGCTGGCTGGAAAGATACTGATGGAGACGGTTATGTAGATAAAGACGGTAAAAACTTAGAAGTACGTTTCGTAGTATACAACAGCCGTCAAGAACTTCCAATCTATGCAGAAGGCGTTCAATCGGATATGAAAAAAATCGGTATTAAAGTAAACATTGAAACTGTTGACTATAACTTACTCGATAAAATGGGTATTGATGGCGACTATGACTTGTTGATCTCCAACACCGTAACAGCGAACACTGGTGACCCAGAAATCTTCTTAAAATGGTACTGGAAAACTAACTTGAATGGTGAAAACCCTCAAAATGGTTCTGGTTACAGCAATCCTAAATATGATGCCATCTTGGATCAATTAGCAGTTGAATTCGATAAAACTAAACGCCAAAGCTTAATTATCGAAGCACAACAAATCTTATTGAATGATGGTGCAGCATTATTCTTAGGTTACCCTAAAACAAATATCGTTAATAACAAATGGTTAACAAATGTAGTGATGTACCCAACAGACTACTACTGGTTGACAAAAGATATTAAACCAGCAAAATAATCCTTTGTAGATGTCCGCAACAATCGGGAGGCGCAGTGCCTCCCCTTGTTGCATGTAGCAGTAACTTTCAGTACCATACTCACGAAATAGTCAGAAAGGATCTATATGTTACTTAGTATTAAAAATTTAGCCGTTACCTACGGAAATAATCC
>CAUQUX010000128.1:0-3948 GCA_963521235.1 uncultured Veillonella sp.
AAATCTTCTTGTAATTTTGCTTCTTCTTGCAAAATGGTATAACAAAAGCTGTGAAATGTAGATACTTTCACAGCCTGTGCCTCTTGCCCTACAATCTTAATCATGCGTTCTTTCATTTCACGACACGCCTTGTTCGTAAATGTAAGACACAAGATTTGTTCACCAGTGGCACGACCTGTTTCCAAGATATGTGCCACCCGATAGGACAATGTATTTGTTTTTCCCGTTCCTGCAGAAGCTAGCAATACAATATTTCTATCTAATTCCTGTACTACTTGTTGTTGAATGTCATTAAGTACAACAGTATTTGATTGCATAATGGCTCCTTATCTTACCAGTGAAAGTAGGCTAAGCCCAATACTGGTATAGGCCCCAACACGGCTGTTAGTGCCCACAGCATACTATTCATATCCATAGGAATATGGAATACCTCTGTAGCCACTGCATAGGTAATCATACCTAAAAAGACATTGGTCGCCACTCGTTTGATGGTGAACCAAGCTACTTTAATAATCACCCCAGCTACAATCATGACCACCGCAGCTTGCAAGATGTAATCCATAGTTACCTCATTTCTTGACGATGTAATACAGCGCCGCCCAAGGTCACCTCATCGGCGTATTCAATATCGCCTCCCACAGGAATCCCCCGTGCAATGCGAGTGACCTTAATTCCCGTAGGTTGCAACAATCGAGCGATGTATAGAGCTGTCGCCTCTCCTTCTACATCTGGATCTGTAGCGATAATGACCTCTTGCACTGTATTATCTTGAAGGCGCAACATAAGCTCTTTCAAGCGAATGTCTTCTACGCCTACTCCATCAATAGGGGACAACGCCCCTTCCAGCACGTGGTATAAGCCTTTATAATCACCGCTGCGTTCGATAGCGATGACATCCCTCGATGTTTCCACCACGCAAATCATAGACCGGTCCCGTTTAGAACTAGCACAAAATTCACAAGGATCTTGAGCAGATAAGTTAAAACATTGGGAACATCTATGGGTTGCTTCTTTCGCTGCAATGATAGTTTCTACCAAGCGCTGTACATCGTCCGCATCAGCCTCAATCAAATGGTATGCCAACCGTCTAGCCGATTTAGCCCCCACCCCTGGAAGGCGACGCAGTTCTTCTACTAATCGTTCTAAAGGATTGGTCATCTTAGAACATACCTGGCATGCCAGGAAGTTTCAAGTTTCCTGTAACAGCACCTAATTTTTTCTCTGCCACTTCTTTTGCTTTACGGTTTGCTTCATTCACAGCTGCTAAGATTAAATCTTCCAACGCTTCTACATCTTCTGGATCCACAGCAGCAGGAGCAATTTTAATGGACAATACTTCTTGTTCTCCATTCATAGTAACGGATACAGCACCACCGCCGATAGATGCTTCCACCACGGTGTTTTTAATTTCTTCTTGTGCTTTTTCCATGTCCTTTTGCATTTTTTGAACTTTTTTCAACATACCTTGCATATTATTGCCACCAAACATAGTGAACCTCCTTCATTACTTAGACGTATCGTCTACTTCTTTCACAAAAATATCATACCCACTAGCCTCCATGTGTTGTAAGGCGTCATAAAGTAGAGTTTCTTCTTTTTCTTCATCACTGGCCTCGGCTGAGGACCATTTCGGCAAAATCCGTATATCTTCTATGGCGTCTCCTGAAAGCATGCCGTTCCCCATCTCTTGATAGTAGGGATTCAATACTTCCTCTGGATTCTCATAGACAGTGAGGAAGTCATCAATGATGCCATCCACATTGGTAGGATCACTACCTGCCCCTACCTTTGCCGTTGTATTCGTTCCTACATAGGTCGGTTGATCATCGTCAGGCTTTGACTGTTCTACGGATACAGTTGGTATCTCTTCATGAGATGTAATTGGTGTCGTTTCTTGCGTCGCAACAATGTTTTGTCCCATCACTTCAGTTTCTCTAGGGCCTTCCGCCACAGGATTCGGAGCCACTACCGTTGGTTGCACCTGCGACTGACCGCCTTGCTGTGAAGTTCCTCCAAAGGATTTTGCTGCCTCTAGGTACACCTGCAGTTTAGAATCCTTCTTATCAATGGCTTTCACCACAATCGGTCGTCCTATCACCTGTTGAAACGCTTTCTTCCCACATTCTACATGTTGCGGTTGCACTAGAATAGGTCCCGCAATAGGCGTAGGGAATACCAATATAGCTTGCTCTTGGTCTAAATATACCAAGTTTCCTTGTTGATACACTGTATTCAACAGCCCGTAGTTCTTGCCTCTCAACCATTTTATCACGTTTGCTAAAATCGTGCTATATTCATGAGGGTTTACCATCCCTTGTCCTATACTCATCTCTTGCGCCGTGTCAAATGTCGACGTTTTAGATGTTATCGCTGGAGATACTTTCTTCGGTAATGGTGGTGGTAACGAACTTTTTATAGTAGAGGCTATACCTGACCCCTTAGTTCTTGTTGCTCCATTCGCTATACGCGGTGGTGGCAGTGCTGTCCTCTTCACAGTCCCTAAAGGTGGCACTGGCGGAGGAAATTCATCGTCCTCAAGAGGCGGCGGTACATCCTCCATAATACCTTCATACATGTCCTGTTCTGGTATCTGTGGCACCGCTTCCACCTTAGATACAGTCTGTATTGCTGCATTAGGAGTTACACCACTGCCCATACTAGCTACGTTGTTTGGCGAAGCGCCCATAGCTGCCACTGGATGTTGTTCCGCCCATTCATTCATCTTCTGGAGCAATGCATCTTCTTGACGATTCACAAATTGTTCCATCGTCGTCATGCGCCCTTCTAAGGTTTGGTAAGTGCCTCCTCCCAATTGTAATAGTGAAAGCAATCCCATTTCCACAATCACTCGTGGGTTATCTACTTGTTTTGCATTATTTTGTACCGTTTGTAGTACATTGATATAGCGACCGATTTCCTCCATAGATAGCTCATTTGTCTGTGTTAATAAGCGTTCTCTATGCGTATCATAGGCCAATAACTCTTCTGCCTCAGGCAATACTTTCGCCACAATCATAGCTCTCAGATGTTCTACTAAAGCCGTTACGATTTGGCGAGCATCACGCCCCATTTGTAGCGCTTCATCTACAGCTTGCAGTAAAGCCGCTCCATTGCCGGATTTCAATATATCTACCATGTCTAGTACCCAGGATTTGCTCACTAAGCCAATCATAGTCTCTACTAAAGGAGCTGTAATAATATCTGAGGTCATACCGGAACATTGATCCAGAATACTCAAGGCATCCCGTAAACCACCATCTGCATGGACTGCAATCACTTGTGCCGCCGCAGGGTCAAGAGAGATATTGCTTTCCTTCGCCACATGCAATAAGTGGGCTGTAATATCTTTTGCTGTGATACGGCGGAATGTATAACGCTGACAACGAGATAGAATCGTAACCGGTAATTTCTCCGATTCTGTTGTGGCAAAAATGAACATCACATGGCTTGGCGGTTCCTCGATAGTTTTCAACAAGGCATTCCATGCTTCATTAGTGAGCATGTGGGCTTCATCAATGATAAATACTTTTTTATGACCTACCACAGGCAAAAAGTTCACCTGTTCCCGCAAGGCACGCACTTCATCAATACCTCGATTGGAAGCCGCATCAATTTCGATCACATCCAAGGCTTGGCCTTGTAACATCTGCTGGCATGATTCACACTGACCACAAGGTGTATCTGTAGGTCCCTGTTCACAGTTAATAGCGCGCGCAAATATTTTTGCCATACTCGTTTTACCCGTACCTCTAGGACCAGCAAATAAATAGGCATGGGCCACTTTATCTTCACGAATAGCTCGTTGTAATGTATCCGACACATGATGTTGACCCACAACATCTGTAAACTGTTTCGGTCTCCATCGTCTATATAACGCTAAATAACTCATAGCCCCTCCTTTCCCTTAAGATATGAAAAAAAGCAGCTAAGCTAGCTGCTTTACCATAG
>CAUQUX010000129.1:0-3945 GCA_963521235.1 uncultured Veillonella sp.
AAAAATGTTGGCGACTACTCTTATATGAGTAGCCCCAACATTTATTATAGAGCCATAAAAAAGATACCAGGATATACAACAGTATTCGGCATATCCTGGTAAATGTAAATGAACTATATATTATTTTTCTAAATAATTTTTTACATATTGTATAACATTTTCTATATATGAGAAAGCTACCTCTGCATCAAAAACTTTTACAAATAAAATGATAGATAATTTCCCTAACCTAACCATTGACGATTTCTCTTCATCATAGCAGGTATATTCAAAGCCCAATAAATTGTGGATATGCATAATATCACAAATAGTATTTACATAAGAAATAATAAGTTCTTTATCAAAATCATTTAAGAAATTTTCGTTATTTCTAAGCTTATCAACTGTTATTTGAGTCACCGTTAATGTACAATCCAATTGCATTTCTATCCAACGCTCATCCTCAATATCAAGTTCATCATAAGTATCTATAATACTTTGAAAAGCTTCTATGCACGTTTCATATTCCGCATCAACCTCTTCATAGGCATCTATTATATTTTGAAGATCTTCTGGTATGTCATAGTCAAATACATTAAAATCTGAAGATTCATTTTCTAGATTTAAATTCAACTCTTCTTTTTTCTTATGTAACACATATATTTTTAAATTCTTTAAATCTCTCCGACGACGTTCATTAGCTTCACGATTTCCTTTGTTATTATTTTCTTCACAGACAATACAAAGTTTTTCCATATCTTCTAATGTAATTTTACCTTCATCATAGGCTTTTTTTAACCTATTTGTCATATCAACTCTGCTAGTTCCCTCTTTTGCAGAATAGCCAATATCATCAAACTTTTTAAAAATTGGATGATCTCTATACATCTTCCGCTGCCCTCCATAACTTACAAATAACCTCAAACATTAACTTGTATATTAGCCAATCTATATTGTAAAAGAAATCTTACACCGCTCTTATAAAACAATGTAAGATTTCTGTAAACAATTATATCCTATGATTCATTATTTCTCAGACTCTTCAAGCATAGGATCTTCTTGATGGCAGTCCATAGATTCTATTTCAGATGTATCAAACCAATCGAATTCTATATCTTCTTGATTATAATCTTCAGACATATATTCAGGTAAACTATCATCTTGCGAGTTACAATACCAGTTATGAGCCTCCTCAGGAAAAGTCTCGGTTATACTATATCCTTTGGACTTAAGAACGTTAAATATATTAGCAAGACGTTGTTCATCACTATCTCGCCCTAAATCAAAGGCTACATCTAATTGCTCTGATAAATCTTCTCCGCCATGGTATACAATTAATGTCGATAAATATTCTTTAAAGATATAGACACCATTTTCCTCATCCTGTAATTTCAGCTCAACACTAACGTTATCATTTTTTATTATATAACAATTATAATAGTTAACTCTTAAAAATTTAACTGGAAATCGTTTAATGTAATCAACATAATCTTTAAGATCAACAAATTCTGACCGCTCTGTAAATAAACAGTCTTGGCTTTGGATTAATGTAGTAGTTTCAAGTTCATCAAATATCATTGAGTTAATTAGTGGCGTAATCTCTAGATTAGGATCATAGTCTCTACAATAAGTATAATAACCTTTAATCCTATACCATAAACGCAAATGTTCAGCAAAGCCCCATGCTGCCAGCTTTAAAGTTTCTATATTATATACTACTATCTCTTCAAGAAGATCATTTTCAACCTTATAACTATAATCTACACAATTATATTTCATATTCCTACTCACCTTTTATCTCATACATACAGGAATTTTTTTGTATTGGTAATTGCTATTCAAATCCTTTAAACGCTTTTTCCATACTCCTTACAAGAAAAATGGTCAGGGCACCGTATGCTTCCTGACCTAATTCTATACATCAATTATATGGTACAAAAGTATTAAGTGTCAAGCATCCACTGTATATAACCTTTATGATTTATTATGCATCAACTTTTTACTTTTATCTGCGATTTTTACTGTTGTATATTATATGTATATATTTTTCTCCACTTTCAACGTCGTATCCAATCGTCGCAAGATGCTCATAAACCCATTTGCATCATAGGCTCTCACTAATGTGTCTACTGGGATTTCCTCTGGCGACACACAGAAGGTTCCATTCGGTTTCACCGTATGGGTTGGCACTTGTTTACCCTGTATGAGTCGGGTGCGGTTAATATCGTTGATATATACCGCTGGCAAGTGAGTCAGCAAGGTATCCACCGGTTGTATGGCATCTTCTCCTAGTATTTCTAGTTCTTCGATGGTTATGGAATGCTCGAGATCGAATTGTCCCACAGCGGTACGGCATAATTGTGTCATCATGCCATAATCTTTTAGGCGTCGGCATATATCTCGTAACAAGGCGCGCACATAGGTGCCCGCAGAGCATCGCACACGAATGGTAAAAAATGGGTCCGCATAGGCTAGTAACTCGATGTCATAAATATGAATCAAACGAGTGGGTAGCTCAAACTCTACTCCCGCCCGTGCTAAGTCATAGGCCCGTTGTCCATTGATTTTGATGGCAGAATACTTGGACGGTCGTTGCTCCATAGGACCTATAAAGGACTTCACCACTTCTTCTAATCGTTCCCAAGGCAGGGTGTCTAAATAATCCCATTCGCTCAGTATATTTCCTGTGCTATCTTCTGTATCTGTTTCTACGCCAAATTTACATTCTGCCACATAGATCTTACCGATGGATTCTGTATATTCGATGGCACGAGTGGCTTTCCCTACAAAGATCGGTAACACTCCGTACGCCAATGGATCCAAGGTCCCACTATGACCGATACGGCGTTCTTTCAGAATGCGTCGACAAATGCCGATGGCATCGTGGCTCGTAATTCCTGGTGGCTTAATTAAAGAAATAACACCATCCATTAGTCAATCACCGCTAAAATTTGTTCCAATGCTTCATGAATGGAACTATCAATAGAGCAACCGGCTGCTCGAATATGACCACCACCGCCAAAGTGACTAGCAATTTGGTTTGCATCTCGCACTTTGCTGCGAATGCTGGCACGAGTCAAGATTTCTGATTTTGCTTTCAGCACGATAGCCACATCTACGCCTTTGATATTCCGAATCATGTCCACAAATCCATCTGTATCATCCCCAATGCGTTCCATCAACGATAATGTTAAGCACATAGATACTACTTGTCCCTCATGATGAAATGCCACATTGTCTAGTACTTCTTTCATCACCTCGATGCGAGCTGGTTCCACCATTTCTATGGCTTCAGAAATCACATGTGGTTGTGCTCCTGCTTGTAAGCATAACCCTGCCATCTCCATCGTATGGGCTGTTGTATTGGAGAATTTAAAGAACCCTGTATCTGTTCCCATCGCCATATACAAGGCTTGCCCCATCGATTGAGTGATTTCCCAATTCCACATCTTACATAAGTACGCCACCGTTTCTCCCGTAGAAGAAAAATCTGGTCGTAAATATAAACCGTCTGCAAATTCCGTATTCGAAATATGATGGTCTATATTAAAAGTAGGTGCACTCACTCGTACACCTACTTCTCCAATTCGTTCAAATGTGCTAGCGTCCAGAATAAGTAGCATATCCGATGTGTAGCCAGTTTCTAAACTTTCTATGGGCTCAATCTTGGAGCATAGAGGAAGAAAAGAAAATTTTTCAGGAATCACATCATCTACGACCATACGGACTGCTTTCCCTTGAGCTGTTAAGGCTTCATACATGGCGAGCATGGAACCAATAGCATCCCCATCAGGACTAACATGAACGGTAAGAAGAATGGAATGGGCTGTATCAATCGCTGTTTTTAGTTGATCAATACTAATTTTCGCCATTATTGTTCCTCTTCTTTAATCGAATTTAATAATCCTTCAATGTGCATACTGTAATCTAAGGATGTATCTGCATCAAAGGCAATGCTAGGAATGT
>CAUQUX010000130.1:0-3887 GCA_963521235.1 uncultured Veillonella sp.
ACAAAGAGACCATTTTCATAATGTAAGTTAACCGCTAAGCCATCAATCTTCAATTCCACTACATATTGCGGCGCATGACCCAACTCTTTTTCACAGCGCAAGCCAAATTGTTCCACTTCAGCATCATTAAATACATTACTTAAGCTCAGCATGCGTTGTCCATGTACTACTTTTTCAAAGCTACCTTCTACCTTGGCACCTACTCGTTGTGTAGGAGAGGTCTGTACAATATACTCTGGATGTGCTGTTTCTAACTCTACTAATTTTCGATATAGCACATCATAATCATAATCAGAAATGATAGGAGCATCTTTCACATAATATAAATAAGCGTGATGAGCTAATTCTTTTTGTAATTGTTGAATGTCTTCTTGAATACTCATTGTGTGATTTCCTTATTTTTTTCGTATAGGAGCGAACTTAGCCATAATTTGTCGTAATCCTTGCGTAGGGAACTCAATTTTTAATTTTACATTGGCCCCTTCACCGACCACTTCCACCACGGTTCCTTCACCCCATTTAGCATGAATAGCAGTATCTCCCACAGTCCAATCTACTACCTGTGGATTCCGAATCATAGGTTTTGTAACAGGTCGATTCGCTACAGATTGTTGGAACGGTACATTTCGCTGCAATTCCTCTTTGACAGTACGTTTTGGGCGCACTTCTTCCATGAGTTCGCTAGGAATTTCTTTTAAGAAACGAGACGGTAAATATCCTGTAGTTTTACCAAACACAGTCCGTGTTGTGGCATTAGATACATATAACTCTTCTTCCGCTCGCGTGATGCCTACGTAGGCAATACGGCGTTCTTCTTCCACTTCCTCAGGATTCATCAAGGTACGACTATGGGGGAATAATCCTTCTTCTAAACCAGCTAAGAATACCACGGGGAACTCTAGTCCCTTTGCAGCATGCAACGTCATTAACGTCACTTTGGATTCTTCTTGTTCAAAGGAATCCACATCATTCACCAAGGCTACTTGTTCTAAGAAATCTTGCAAGGTGCCTTCTGGATTTGTATCCATAAACTCTTTCGCTACCGACACCAACTCACCAATATTTTCCAACCGAGCTTGGTCTTGTGGGTCTGTACTATTTTCTAGTTCCACTACATATCCAGTGCGTTCTAAGACTGCTTCAATGATGCCTTGTACGGAAAGTTCTGTAGCCTCGTTAACTAAGGTAAAAATTAAGCCCATAAAGCCTTCTAACTTTTCTTTCGTTTTACCTTTTATAGTAGGAATTTGGTCCAATTGACTCAATGTCATAAATAAAGAATTATTTGTTTCTCTTGCAAAATCCTGTAATTTACCAACTGTGGTTAAACCAATACTACGTTTTGGCACATTAATAATACGTTGCAAGCAAATATCGTCGAAAGGATTCATTAAAATTCGTAAGTACGCCAAAATATCTTTGATTTCTTTACGATCGTAGAACTTCGTGCCTCCTACCATTGTATAAGGAATACCACGTTTAATCATGGATTCTTCCAGCACACGAGACTGTGCATTGGTACGATATAAAATAGCCATATCTCCATAACTACGATTGTGAATTTCCTTTTGTTTTTTGATGGTATCTCCTATGAAAGCTCCTTCTTCTTGTTCAGACTGAGCTTCAAAATGACGAATTTTAGCACCTTCTCCTTTATCTGTCCACAAAACTTTTTCAGGACGCCCTTCATTATAATCAATAACAGCATTGGCAGCTTCTAATATGGTTTTTGTGGAGCGATAATTTTGCTCTAGCTTGATCAATTTTGCATTAGGGTAGTCTTTTTCAAAATCTAAAATATTTTGAATATCAGCACCACGCCAAGCATAAATACTTTGATCCACATCACCTACAACGCATAAATTATTCCATTTGGACGCCAAGAGTGATGCCAAGGTATATTGTGCATGGTTCGTATCTTGATATTCATCAATCATAATATAGCGGAAACGATGACTGTATTTTTCTAGTATCGTTGGATTTTCCTGTAGTAATTTCACTGCCACTAGCAGTAAATCATCAAAATCTAAAGCGTTATTTTTTCGCAATTCTGCTTCATAATAATCGTATACCTTGGACACTTGTTGCGTATAAAAATCACGAGCTTCACTACGAAAATCCTTAGCTAATTTCATTCTATTTTTTGCATCGCTAATCTGCGATTGCATAGCCCCTACAGGGTAATATTTATCATCCAAATTTAACGCTTTAATAGCCTGTTTGATAACAGCTTGAGAATCACTAGAATCGTAAATGGAAAAATTCTTACTATATCCCATAAAGGAATCTAGTTCAAAACGCAAAAACTTCGCACAAAAGGAATGGAACGTGCTAAGCCAAATACGATGCGCTGTATCACCAACCAAAGTTTCCACACGTGCTTTCATTTCTTTAGCCGCTTTATTGGTAAAGGTGATGGCTAAAATTTCATAGGGGCTTACCCCTTGTGTCAACAAATAGGCGATACGATATGTTAACACTCGTGTTTTACCTGATCCAGCGCCAGCCAATATAAGAAGAGGCCCATCTGTTGCGTATACTGCCTCTTGTTGCTCTTTATTTAAACCGTCAAATATCATAATACCTCTCTTGCATATAACAAGGGTGCGCTGTGTTTCACTACAACGCACCCCCTATGATAAATTAGCCTTTCATAGCACCCACGATTGGTGGTACTACTTGTTTTTTACGGGATAATGTATGTTCTAAATATACTTCATTGTCCACAGGTTGTGCATTGAATGCAGCAGCTACTACATCATTCGCATCGCCAACAAAGATTAAGTTTGTTGCTTCTGTTAAGATATTGGTAATCATCAAATAGGATGCGCTATAGTTGTTAGCACTACGTAACTCTTCCATAGCCTTTAACAAGCATCCTTTTCGACCTAAAATATCTGTTGTATCCATCACTTGGATTTGACCAATGCTGATGATTTTACCATTTGCTTCAAATTCTTTTAAATCTGTACGTACGATTTTCTCATCAGAATAATCGGATACATCAGATCCAGCTTTTAACAATTCCATGCCGTATTCTTCTAAGTTAACACCAGCGATAGTTGCTAATTTTCTTGCCGTTTCTTTATCTTTTTCAGTACAAGTAGGAGAACGGAACAATACTGTATCGGAAATGATAGCAGATAGCATCAAACCAGCAATATTTTTAGGAATGTCTTGGCCATATTGCCAGTATAAGTTAGCAAGAATTGTACATGTACATCCTACAGTTTCATAATGAATGAAAATAGGATTGTCTGTGACCAAACCACCAATACGATGGTGATCAATATTTTCGATTAATTCAGCTTCTTCAATATCATCGATAATTTGTACTTTTTCATTGTGGTCTACCAACACTACTTTAGTTTTTTGTTTGGGGGCTTCCACATTAGAACGAATGATACCTAAGTATGTACCATTGTCTACTACTGGATATCCACCGATATGAGAGTTAGCTTTGAAGTCACGTAATTTAGTTTCTTTGCTAATTACTTGGCAAGAAGTTTTTGTACAAATCTCACCAGCTGTCACATTCGTATTGCCACCCATAGCGCCTTCTAAAGCATCAATTAAGCGTTGTGCCGTAATCGTACCTACATACGTAGTACCATTTTCTACCACTGGAATACGATTCATTTCATATTGTTTACGCCATACTAACACATCTTGTAAACTTGCTTTTGCATCCACTGCTGGAATTGTTTCTAAAACATCTTCTACTGTTACAGCAAAAGACGTTACGATTTCTGGATGTTCAAAACCAAAATACTTTAACGCAAAAGATGTTTCTTTATTGGCTTGGCCCGCACAAATTGGTTGTGCTCCGAAGCCCATTTGATTTTTTAAATTTGCATAAGAAATTGCAGAACAAATAGAATCTGTAT
>CAUQUX010000131.1:0-3829 GCA_963521235.1 uncultured Veillonella sp.
ACGAATGCCTATGTATGGGTAAAGATAGTTACTAACGAAGGTAGTGAAGTATGGGGGCATATTTTGGTTAGTCGCTATGGAAAGGCTTATACTATTACAGAGATACGAGGAGATGGTGGAGAGCAAAAATTAGATCCACATAAAGAGTTTCGACCTATTTTACCTAATTCACCAATAGAAAAAATTGTTGATTTAATTTGGTAGGTAGATAATAAAAAAGGTGTGAACCCTATGCTAATGACTAGCATGGATTCACACCTTTTTGTATTGGCTTATTTATGAATTAAGTTTACAATGAACTCGCTATCTTCCACCAATGTAGCTTGGATGTAGTTGTTGCCGTCGAAGTGCAAGACTTCGCCTGGTGTTAAGATATGAGATTCTGTTTCGTTAAGGAATACGTTCACTTTACCTTTTACTACAGTGAAGATAACGTTAGCCTCTGGATGATTGTGTTTTTCCACTTGATCACCAGCGACGCCGCCTTTTTTCACGATTTTGTAGTTCGGGCCATCAAAAATTAAACCTAGTTCTTGTTTTACAGTTCCTGCCATAGTAGAACCTCCTATTCTGGGTGCTTTCACAGTGGTGAAAGTCAATCACTGCAGCGAATGTGCTGCTATATAATATAAAAAGGATAAGCTACTTAGCTTTTTGCAATTGTATATACAGGAATATCACCATCAAGATTTACAGAGAATGCAAAGTCCGGAGCTACGTGGCTGACGAAAGCGCTGAACCATGCTTGGAAGGCAGCGGCCATAATAATTGGGTTTACGCCAGCTGTTTTCCAATAGGAAATTTGATTTTGGTGATTTCCGTACCAACTAAAGGTAGTATCAGTTTGCTCGATGACAGTATCGCTTGGGTCACAAGGCATGCCGTTTACGTAGTAGTCTTGCATCACTGTGTAAATGGCAGGTGCTGTTTGAGCAGTCAGTTTTTCTTTCGCTTCTGTACCGCACATTGCCCCTTGTTTGATGAAAGCTTCTAATACTGCATCGATACCGTCGTCGCCACCACAATCCGTTAAATCTTTGATGAAAGTAGCTTCGCGAACGGAGGACGTTTGTAATTGGTTATGTAACCAACCGTGAATGTTGTTGTGGTCAATGATGCGGTCTAATTGACGATCTGGAGGAATTGGTTTTCCATATAAATCGATAGCTGTTGCATATAACTCATCGGCTAAATCGTCGAGGCGACTTTGTGCCTCTTTCTTAATAAGTTGTTCACGTTCAGCGATTAACTGAATTTTTTTGTACAACCAGAAATGAATGTGTCCTAGTACTGCTGACATGTTACGCTCCTTTTCGTGCGACTTCTAATTTAGAAACAAGTTCGTCCACATCCATGCCGTGAATGCTAGCGGCTTGCCATAATGGTTCTCCCGTGGAGGAAGGACAGCCAAGACAACCCATACCGATGGATTGCAACACAGGCACCGTTTGTGGATACATATCTATAATATCACGAATGATGGAATCTTTTGTAATAGCAATTTCAGATACATTACGACCTGCATTGAGTTTTGCTACTAATTCATCGATGTCCATACCGTGGATATTTGCAGCTTGCCATAAAGGTTCCCCAGTAGAAGAAGGGCAGCCAAGGCAACCCATGCCCATGGATTGCAAGATAGGAATCAATTCTGGATATACTTCGACGATATGACGAACGATAGTATCTTTCGTAATGAGTTGTCCTGGTGAAAGTGGTGTCGCCCATTTGTCATTAGCTGGCGTACTCGCTTCTGCAAGACCTGCATTGCCTTGACCCGGTAATTTGACCACTGGTTCTGCAGAGGCTTTAGCAGTAACTGTTGGGGAATCCACTGTATCTAATACAGCAGCTCGGAATGCATCAAGGCCGATGCGGTCAATGAATTGACCGATACGCTCGATTTGGGCATTTTCTTTATAGTACGTAATCATGCGATCGATGATAGTGAGTACTTCCTCTTCAGTAGCTACTTCTGTAATTAAGTCGCCCAAGCGTGGATGGGCACCAGCGCTACCACCTGCATAGATTTGCCAGCCTTGGTCATTGCCGATCACGCCGATATCTTTTGTGATGGCTTCGGAGCAAGAGTTAGGACAACCAGACACACCGATTTTCATTTTGGATGGCATTTCTTTAGAAATGTATTTTCGTTCTAATTGCATACCTAAATGAACACTGTCTTGTTTTGCTCGTTTACAGAATGTCGTGCCAGGGCAGACTTTCACAGAGCGAACACGATTGGATACAGTATGTGCTGGTTCCATGCCAAGCATGGCCCATGCCTTGTCTACGTCCTCTGCATTTAAGTTGGTAATCATGATGCGTTGCGCACCTGTAATTTTCAAAGTTGCGTGGAATGTATTTGCCACGTCGATAAATTTTTGTAACATTTGGGGTTGTACGAAACCACCAGGGATCCGAGGGGTAATCGCGTACGTGCGCTTCCCATTGCGGATACGTTGTAAATTGCCTGCCACTTGTGCCATGTGTATCTCCTTAAAATTGAGTAAATGTTGTTCATGTTTATGTATGAAAGTAGGCATTGTTCCTAATGTAGATGATATTGGATAGCCATAAGGTATTTGTTCAATCTATGAAAGGAATGTATACCTATTTGTAAATTATGTAGTAGTATGTATAAAATTATGACAAGTATTTTGCATCAAATTGTGTTAGCGTACAATTCCATGAAAATAAATTAGATAATTGCTATACATGACTAGGCGAAAGCCTATGCTCTTAGTATACTATAAGAAGTGGTTCTTGTATGTAGCTGAGGCAACGAATTTTATTCACAAATAATACACGGCTTATACACGGGAAATTTAAAGTTACACACAGAATTATCCACAAAAAGTGATTAAGTTAAGACAAAAATAAACATATAGCAAAGATAACTTGGTATTACACACAGAGTACACACAAGATAATCACAGAGTTATCCACATACCAGTGAATAATGAGTGAATAACTTGGAGCTTACACACAGATTAGGCACAGGATACTCACATAGTTATCCACAGAGTAGTGTATATATGTTACTAATTAGAATGTTAGAGCACTGTGAATAGAGGAATTTTATCTTTTCTGATGATTTTTGTAATGTATTAATCTTGATAAATATATTATATAAATCTAGATACATGTATAAAACCTATCGTAGAATACTATGCGAAGATGGGTGAATAATGATGTTATATGAAGTGATAGAACGTAAGGATATATATGAAAGTATTATATGAAAATGTGCAGGTTGCTACCTTTGTAGAGCGACCTAACCGATTTGTTGTTCATTTAGAGTTACAGGGACAAATCATAGCAGCTCACTTGCCAAATCCAGGTCGCATGTGGGAGCTCCTCTTTGTAGGGGTGAAGATGTATGTAGTGCATCATCCAAAAGAAGGTGCGAAAACGCAATATCGTGTCATCGGTATTGAACGTGATGGTGTGCCCATCATGTTAGATACCAATTATTGTAATGACATGGCGGAGTACATGATCGCTGAACAACTCATCCCAGGTTGGGAGGAATGGCGTGTAGTACGCCGTGAATATACTGTGGGTCATAGTCGCTTTGATTTGCTTCTCACCAATGATAAGGAAGAACACTTTTTACTGGAAGTAAAATCCTGTACCTTATTTGGTGATCAAGGAGCGATGTTTCCTGATGCGGTGACGGAGCGTGGTAGAAAACATTTGCTGCATCTCCAAGAGTTACAACAAGAGGGATATCGTACGGGGATTCTGTTCTTGGTGCAGTGGGAACGAGCGCTGTGGTTTTCTCCAGACTTTCACACGGATTTGGAATTTACGAAGACATTTATTG
>CAUQUX010000132.1:0-3799 GCA_963521235.1 uncultured Veillonella sp.
GTAGAAGGGGTATTGGCTGGTAATCGTATGATACTTTCACGGGCTATAACCCTCATTGAAAGTAATGCAGCAGCCCATTTTGAAATGGCGCAACAAGTCATCCAACGATTATTGCCATACACTGGAAAATCTACTCGTGTAGGGATTACAGGGGTACCTGGGGCTGGTAAATCGACCTTGATTGAAGCCTTGGGAACAAAACTTTGCCAACATGGTCATAAAGTGGCAGTACTTGCTGTTGACCCATCTAGTACAGTGACAGGTGGTTCTATCCTAGGGGATAAAACTCGAATGGAACAATTGTCACGGGAACCAAATGCATTCATTCGTCCATCCCCATCAGGCGGTACCTTGGGTGGTTTGACTCGTAAAAGTAGAGAAACCTTGCTCTTATGTGAAGCCGCTGGGTATGATACGATCCTAGTAGAAACCGTAGGGGTCGGTCAAAGTGAAACGACAGTGCGTTCCATGGTAGACTTTTTCTTGCTCGTTGTGTTGACTGGCGCTGGTGATGAATTGCAAGGCATGAAAAAAGGTGTTATGGAATTAGCGGATGCCATCGTAGTCAACAAAGCCGATGGAGATAACTTGCAGCGGGCGAAAGTGACACGCCAAGAATACGAACGTATTTTATGGTTCATTCGTGATGCGACGGAACAATGGACAACACATGCCTATACATGTTCTGCTTACACAGGGGATGGTATCATGGAATTGTGGCAAGGTGTCATTGAAAAATTCATGGAACAATGTCAAGGCAATGGAGTGCTACAAGCACGCCGCCGTGATCAAACTTTATCGTGGGTATACTCCATGGTGGAAGAACATTTGCAAAACTTGTTCTATCGAGCACCAGAAATTGTAGCGTGTCGAGGTGGTATTGAAGATGCTGTTATTGAAGGACGTTTAACTCCTACATTGGCAGTACAACAATTCATTAATACATTTACACAAACAGCTTTAGGGGATCAAGCGAAGAACACTCCACTATTTGAGCTGAAATAAAATAAAAACAGGAGGGGAAACTCTCCTGTTTTGTGCTAATACAGTTAAAATCCTAGTGAGAAATTGGGTATATGAATTTTGGCATATAAAGTACATAAATTGTATTGCAAAATATGCTAGAATACTAATATATATTATAAAAACAATACAGATGTTTATACATAAAAGAAAAAGCGATTTTTATCATAACAAAAATGAATACATACTAATTTATGAAATAGATGTTTTGTACATGCTATGCTTATTTTTGTTATAATATTACGGAAAGTTAATGAATACATAACTAGTATTGTTTACACTATGTGAGGTGCATAATAATGAGTTTCGAAAGTCGATTCCAACATCTTGATCGCCGTGCCCCTATTGCTGAGAATAATGTGGCGATTGTTCATGATTTAGAAAAATGTAAGAACTGTACTCTTTGTCGTAAAGCATGTGCTGACACTATGAGCGTACTTGACTACTATGATTTGGAAGCAACAGGAGATAATCCTATCTGTATCCAATGTGGTCAATGTGCGGTAATTTGCCCATTTGGTGTAATGTACGAACGTACAGAATTAGATAAAGTAAAAGAAGCCATTGCCGATCCAGAGAAAATCGTGGTGATCCAAACAGCGCCAGCTGTTCGTGTATCCATCGGTGAAGAATTTGGATTTGAGCCTGGTACATACCAAGAAGGCAAAATGGTAGGCGCTCTTCGTGCGTTAGGTGCTGACTATGTAGTAGATACTAACTTCGGTGCTGACTTAACGATCATGGAAGAAGCGAACGAATTGTTAGAACGTAAATTACATGGCACAGGTCCATTGCCACAATTCACTAGCTGTTGTCCAGCATGGGTAAAATTCTGTGAAACATTCTTCCCAGAATACGTATCTCATATTTCTTCAGCTCGTAGTTGTATCGCTATGGAATCTGCTATGGTAAAAACATATTTTGCAAAAAATATGAACATTGATCCTAAGAAAATTGTATCCGTGTCTGTCGCTCCTTGTACTGCTAAAAAAGCGGAAATCCGTCGTCCTGAGCAAAATAACGCGTCTCGTTACACTGGTGAAGACTTGGGTCCAGATACAGATATCTGTATCACTACACGTGAATTTGCACAATGGATTCGTGAAGCAGAATTAGATTTTGCCGCAGTAGAAGATTCTGCATACGATAAATTCATCGGTGCTGCTACTGGTGGCGGGGTTATCTTCGGTAATACTGGTGGTGTTATGGAAGCAGCGATGCGTGCATCCTATAAATTCATTACTGGTGACGAACCATCTCCAGCCCCACTTCTTAACTTAACAGACGTGCGTGGTATGGACGGTGTGAAAGAAGCAACTGTAGAAATCGGGGGACATACAATCAACGTGGCTGTTTGTCATGGTGGTAAAAATATCCGTGAATTCTTGAATGAATTGAAAGCATCTGGTAAAACATATGATTTCATCGAAATGATGGCATGCCCAGGTGGCTGCATCGGCGGTGGTGGGCAACCACGTGCAAAATTACCAGTTGCGAATAAAGTAAAAGGTGAGCGTATCGATGGTCTTTATAATTGGGATTCCAACATGAAGCTTCGTTCTTCTTATGAAAACCCTGAAATTAAAGATGCATACGCTAATTTCTTAGAAAAACCATTAGGGCATATTGCGCATGAATTGTTACATACTACATATGTAGATCGCAGCGGTGACTTAGGGGCTCGTAAAGACGTGACTCCTGAAACATGTCCTACTTCTCCAAAATTTAAAAAACCGGAATAATTTAGTTAGTAACTTCAACTCCGGTGAGTCAGCGAATGTGTAAGTTGGTTTGCTGCTGAACGAAGTTATTATATAGTCATCTAAGGATGACAACATACTGCAAGACGAAAAGACTCTTATGGGGATCATCCCGTAAGAGTCTTTTCTATTCTATATATACTCTTGTACATTTTCCGTGTTGGGTGTATAATAGTTTTTATCTAAAATACAAATCAGTGAATATTCATATAATGTGAAGGTGGATAATGCTGAGATGCATAGGCTTTCACAGGTATGGAATAATAGGAGGATAGTATGGCAAAGATTGATATGAACAATTTAGATTTTAGTTATAAAGAAACGCCATTCCGTTATGTGTCTAATTTCAAAGATGGTCAATGGGATGAAGGCGGTTTGACGGATGAGGCGAATATTGTCCTCAATGAATGTGCTGGTGTATTTCAATATGCGCAAACGATTTTTGAAGGTTTGAAAGCATACTATACGAAAGATGGTCACATTGTGTGTTTCCGTCCAGATTTGAATGCACAGCGTTTGCATGATTCTGCGAAATATCTTGTGATGCAACCATTCCCAACGGATCGTTTTATCGAGGCTGTAAAAGAAGTGGTAAAAGCGAACCAAGACTTTGTGCCTCCATATAGCACAGGTGGTAGTTTGTATCTACGTCCATTCTTGATGGGTACTAACAGCGTTATCGGTGTTAAACCGGCAGATGAATTCCAATTCCGTATTTTTGGTACTCCTGTAGGGGATTATTTTAAAGGCGGTGTAAAACCGCTGAAAATCCAAATCTCCGACTTTGACCGTGCAGCACCACATGGTACAGGTCATATTAAAGCAGGCTTGAACTATGCTATGAGCTTGCATGCGTTAGAAGCAGCCCATGAAGCAGGTTATGCAGAGAATATGTACTTGGATCCTCAAACTCGTACAAAAGTAGAAGAAACTGGTGGAGCAAACTTTATTTTCATCACGAAAGACGGCAAATTAGTAACGCCTAAATCCGATAGTATTCTTCCATCCATCACACG
>CAUQUX010000133.1:0-3793 GCA_963521235.1 uncultured Veillonella sp.
AAATCAACCGTAAAATGTTGGCTGACTTGGCAGTACATGATGCAGCTGCATTCGCAAAATTAGTTGAAATCGCTAAAAACGCGTAAGACAAACGGATAATGACCTATACAATAGGTTGTACATAGAAGAACAGTCCCTGCGGGGGCTGTTTTTTGTGTTCTATAGCCCAAAAATACCTTTGAAGCTAGGGGTTACTAGTCTCAAAGGTATTTTTGCATATGTATTATATTATCTAAAGAATCGTCCCACAACAGGCAATCGAGCTCCGTCGTTTTTGTTGAGTCCTTTTAGTACTATCATGATAGCCACATAGATGAGTCCACCGATGAGGGCAGTAATCATGATATTAAAGAAGGTTGGGATGGTTCCTTGTAGAAGTGGATACCAATAGTACATGACCACACCCATGATGGAGGCGGATATGATATTTTTACCCAACAGGATGATATCGATGAAGTAGCCTGTATGACGATGAATCCAAATGAGGTTCAAGAGTGCCGCAAAGCCAATGTCGGCTACGGTTGCATAGGCAGCACCGCCGATGCCTAGGGCAGGGATGGCTGTTAATTCCCAGTTTAAGATGACTTTCACTACGGCAGCAATGCCCATGTTGATAACGGGGATGCGCGGTTTTCCTAAGCCTTGTAGGATGCCCGTTGTCACTTGGTGAAGGCCTAAGAAGAAGATGGCCCACGCTAAGATTTGTGTAGCTTCTGCTGCACGCGGTGCATTATAGATGGTGGATACCACTGGTTCTGCCAAGATGTATAGCATGACTGTGAAAGGAATGGTAGCCACAAAGGTCAAACGCATAGATCCTGCTGTACGATAGTATACTTGTTTGATATCCTGAATGGATACAGCGTTGGAAATAGCTGGCACAATGCTCGTTGCAATGGCTGCGGTAATGATGGTAGCCAAGTTGATAAGAGGCACCGCCATGCCCGATAAATAACCGTAGAGTTCTGTAGCTTCGTGTAGTGGATAGCCGATGTCGATTAATCGTCTTGGAATAATCGCTACGTCTAGCATGGCTACGATAGGTAGCATCATGCTGGCTAAGGCGATAGGAATGGACAAGTTGATTAAACGACGGATGATGGATTTTGAACTTTCACTAGGTTCAGAGGAAGCCATCGGTTCATCCAAGCGTTTTGGTAAGCGATAGTAATAGTACATGAGTACCACTAAAGCACCAATGGCACCGATACCTGCTCCTAAGCTAGCGCCACCAGCTGCTACATCTAATCCGTAAGGAAGCAGGATATAGGCAGCCCCTAGCATAACCACCACTCGTAGTAATTGTTCTACGATTTGGCTGATAGCCGTAGGCGTCATCATTTGCCAGCCTTGCAAGTAGCCTCGGTAACAGGAAATAAGTGTTACAAAGAATACGGCAGGTGATAAGGCAATCAAGGAATAGTACGCCCTTGGATCGGTAATGAAGTTGATGTCGATAAGCCACTGTGCAGAGCCATACACGGCGATACTGAACACGAGACCAAGGACAAATAGCATTTTAAATGAAATAGAAAAGACTTTTTTTGCACCTAGCAAATCATATTTTGCTAATTTTTCCGCGGTTATAATGGAAATGGCAATAGGGATTCCTGCGCTAGATAGTTGCAGGGCCAGTAAGTACGCTGGAAATGCCATTTGGTAGATACCGATACCTTCCCCACTGAGGACACGGGATAAGAAAATCCAGTTCAGGCTGCCAATGGCTTTTACCACGAACCCAGCAATGGTCAAGATCAGTGTACCTTGTAAAAATCGATTAACCATGATATCTCCTATAGTGAAAGATTCGAGTGAATCTGATACAGACTTATTTTTAATTGTACCATAGAATAGGTCGTCTCTCAATTATATCTGCTACATATAGGCTAAATTATATGCTTATTTTCTGATGGTAGAATGAAAGTAAGAGGATACGGTCAATATGAATAGTGGCTCCGAATATAAGCGGTAGGTTCGTATTGAATAGGACTCATAGATACTGTATAATAATAGTATAATATAGTTATTCATGATGTATTTACATATATACTATAAGGAGGCCAATTATGCCATTAGTATCTACGAAAGAGATGTTTGAGAAAGCCTATGCTGGTGGGTATGCTATCGGAGCTTTCAATGTGAATGACATGGAAATCATCCAAGGCATTGTGGATGCTGCGAAAGTTGAGCAAGCACCTTTGATCTTGCAAGTGTCTGCAGGGGCTCGTAAATATGCTAAACCTGTGTACTTAACAAAATTGGTGGAAGCTGCACTAATTGATACGGATCTTCCTATCGCATTGCATTTAGACCATGGCGATGATTTTGAAATCTGTAAAGATTGCATCGATAGTGGTTTCACATCTGTTATGATTGATGGTTCTAAACATCCTTTTGAAAAGAATGTGGAATTAACAGCACGTGTGGTTGAATATGCGCACAAACATGGCGTTGTGGTAGAAGGTGAATTAGGTCGTCTAGCTGGTGTAGAAGATGATGTGAACGTGAGCGAAAAAGATGCGTTGTTTACAGATCCAGAGGAAGCGGCTGAGTTCGTTCGCTTAACTGGTGTAGACTCCTTGGCCATTGCCATCGGTACAAGTCATGGGGCGTATAAATTTAAAGGTACTCCGTACTTAGATTTTGGTCGTTTGGAACGAGTTGGCGAATTATTGCCAAACTTCCCAATTGTATTGCATGGTGCCTCCTCTGTACCACAAGCATTTGTGGAAAAATGTAATTCTTTCGGTGGTGCCATTCCAGGGGCACAAGGGGTGCCAGAAGAAATGCTTCGTAAAGCAGCCACAATGGCAGTATGTAAAATTAACATCGACACAGACTTGCGCTTAGCCATGACAGCAAGCATTCGTGAAGTGTTGACGAATAATCCAGCTGAGTTTGACCCTCGTAAATATTTGGGACCAGCTCGTGATGCGATCCAAGCCATGGTGCAACATAAAATTAAAAATGTATTAGGTTGCAACAATAAAATTTAAAATGATTTGAGAAAGCTGGCATGTCCTTGATGGTGTGTCAGTTTTTTTATCATGGTAAATCATTGTAAAAGTAGTAGTTTTTATTACCAATTATGCAATTTATTATTATATTAATGAAGATAAAAAAGAAGTCATAATTATTGGGATTAGTCTACCAACTCATTTTGTCCTATAACCCTGGAATGTCATAGGAATTTTATAAAAAAGCAAATTAAAAGGACTGTACCGCATGCCTAGGCATGTTGTACAGTCCTTTAGTTATGTTAGTATGTATATCGCTGGTGGGAATCACCACACTGACAGGTTCTCGCTTTTCGATGTACCATATATACACCGCTGGTGGGAATCACCGCACTCACAGGTCCTCGCTTTTCGATGTACCGTACATACACCGCTGGTGGGGATCACCGCTCTCACAGGTTCTCGCTTTTCGATATACCGTAGTAATAAGATACTACTACAAACAGTATTTGTCAATAGGGAAAAAGTGTATGTTAAGGAATTTGCCTAAAATACTCTGGCAATGGCGCCTGCAATGTCATCCACTTTTTAGTTATAGGATGTAAAAAACATAGTTCTGACGCATGCAAGCATTGTTTACTTTGCCATGTTAAGGAGCCACCATAGAGATCATCCCCAGCTAGTGGATATCCTAGGGCGCTAAGGTGTACACGTATTTGGTGTGTCCGTCCTGTATGAAGATAACAACGCACATGGGTGTGATGAGGATATCGCTGCACCACGGTGATATCCGTATGGGCAGGTTGCCCCGTTGGGTGTGCACATCGTTCAATGAT
>CAUQUX010000134.1:0-3777 GCA_963521235.1 uncultured Veillonella sp.
ACAAAAATTAGCCGTGAAATTACAGTGGCTGTCAAAGCTGGTGGTACGGATCCAACAGGCAATATGCGTTTGAAATTGGCATTACAAAAAGCTCGTGAAAATAATATTCCGAAAGATAATATCCAACGTGCCATCGATAAAGGTGCTGGTGCTGGTGATGCGAATAACTACGAAGAAATTACCTATGAAGGATATGGCCCAGGCGGTGCTGCTATCCTTGTAGAAGTGATGACCGATAACCGCAACCGTGCAGCAGCTGATGTACGTCATGCGTTCTCTAAACGTGGTGGCAACTTAGGTGAAAGTGGATCCGTTAACTGGATGTTCAAACGCAAAGGTGTATTCGTGATTCCACAAGAAGGCAATGATGAAGAAACATTGACATTATTGGCTCTTGATGCTGGCGCAGAAGACATCAAAGTAGAAGACGATGTATTCGTTATCTACACATTGCCAGATGATTACGATGCCGTGGAAGCTGCTCTAGCAGAAGCATCCATCGCTACAGATATGGCGCAAATCACAATGGTTCCAGATACAAATATGGAATTAACAGGTGATGATGCAGTGAATATGCAACGAATACTAGACATGTTAGAAGATTTGGACGATGTACAAGATGTGTATCATAATGCCATCATGGATGAGGAAGAATAAAAAAAGCATGAAAAAAGCACTCCCTTGATGGGGAGTGCTTTGCGTATTTAGTAGATCATTTTTTGGCATTTTGAAGTTTATTTAACTTTCTTTCAATTTGCTTTATACTTTCAGTGGGAGTAGGGAGATTTTCTGGCATTGTGCCTCCAAGCTGCTGTATTGTAGCTCGTACAGTTGCTCCAACTTCATAATGGGTACGATTTGCATTTTCTTTACCAATAATATTTTCGCGTCTTAGTTTTTCGTCGGTTTGTGTAGCTCTAAATAAATTGGCAGCCAATTCTGTACTGCCCATATGATCTAGAATTTTCTGAGATTTTTTTAGACCTTTTTTGGCGTGTATGTCTTTTTGTGTTAAGCCACCATATAAACCTTTATATCCTTCGTTTTGAAACATAGCATAATCTCTTTGTTCAGTTATACCTGCTTGGTTGGCGGCTTCAGCTAGTGAAGCATTATGTTGTCTTAATTCATGACGAATTGATAGACGTCTAGTATCCTCTGTTCCTTGGTAAAACTCCTCATATAGTTCTTGCTCTCTGGTTTTAATAGCGAAATAGCTTTGAGCAAGTGCTATTTCTTCTTTTTTGGGGTCTCCATTTTGTGCGATAAGATAACAGGCATATCTGCTTAATACAATATCTTGTATAGGACGTGTTAGGTTAGCACCAACATGTGCCAATTTGTTGACCTCAACAAATTCGGATGAAACAGCATAACTACTCATCTCACAAGCAATTTTTGCCTTTTCTATAATTTTGGAAAAGTTACGCCATTCTTTATAGCCTAATACTCTTTGTAAGTCACGAGCATACCAAAACTCAATACCCGTTTCTGAAACATGTTTAATATTTTCAAAAATAAAGTTATTATCAACTTGTAAAAACATAAATAATCACCTCCAAATAAAAACTCGCCAGCTCTTGAGTTGACGAGTGACATACTTAGGTATGAATAACAGTGGATTTTCTTTGCTTAAAGCGTAATATATTAAAGAGATTCTCGTCAATACATATAGCATTACTAAGATAGATATATTATTTTTAAATATAAAATACATGGAATAACATGTGTATTGATTATTTACTGCTTATACTTACTGCTTACATTTACAGTATACCACTTTGAAAATTAAATACAATGAATTACTATAAAAATCCACCATTTTATGCTATACTATAAGAAAGTAAATATTTTAGATTTGCAAGGGAGCCTATGTAATAGGCTGAGAAAGGACTATGAAGTACCTGACCTTTTGACCTGATCGGGATCATGCCCGCGTAGGAAGCACGCTGACATATGTGGGTATCGATGTAATGTCGATACCTTTTTGTGTATAGAGTACCCCAATAGGCTCCTTTGTAATGAAAGGAGCTTTTTATGTTTTACACACAAATGCAAGCAGCCCAAAAAGGCATTGTTACCGACGCGATGAAAGTGGTAGCAGAAAAAGAAAACATGGATGTTGAAGTATTACGAGACTTAGTGGCAAAAGGTCATGTAACGATTCCGTGTAACAAACATCATACGTCTTTGCAGCCAGAAGGAATCGGTCAGAAGTTACGCACAAAAATCAATGTGAACTTAGGCACATCCAAAGATTGCACAGATTACGAAGAAGAGATGAAAAAAGTCCATCATGCAGTGGCATTAGGGGCTGAATCTATTATGGACTTGTCTACCCATGGTGATACAAAAGTATTCCGTCGGCTGCTTACAAAAGAATGTCCTGTTATGATTGGCACCGTGCCTATTTATGATAGCGTTATCCATCATCAGAAGGATTTAGGTGAATTGACTGCCGAAGACTTTATTTCTACTATTCGCCTCCATGCAGAAGATGGGGTAGACTTTGTTACATTACATTGTGGAATTACACAACATACGGTAGAGCAAATTAAACGTCACAAACGAAAATTAAATATCGTCAGCCGTGGAGGTAGTTTAGTCTTTGCTTGGATGTCCATGACTGGTCAAGAGAATCCGTTCTATGAATACTATGATGAAATCTTGGACATTTGTGCAGAATATGACATGACCATTTCTCTTGGCGATGCATGCCGTCCTGGTTGCTTGGCAGATGCTACAGATATCTGTCAAATCGAAGAACTTGTTCGACTTGGAGAGTTAACAAAACGAGCTCGTGAACGTGGTGTGCAAGTCTTGGTGGAAGGTCCTGGTCATGTGCCGTTGAATCAAGTACAAGCCAACATGGAAGTGCAACAAACAATCTGCGATGGAGCACCGTTCTATGTATTAGGACCATTGGTGACAGACATTGCACCGGGTTATGACCATATTACAGCGGCCATTGGCGGTGCCGTGGCAGCTATGCATGGGGCAGCCTTTCTTTGCTATGTAACACCGGCAGAACACTTAGCCTTACCTGACGAAAATGATGTGAAAGAAGGCATTATGGCTTTCAAAATCGCCGCACATGCCGCAGACATTGCAAAAGGTATTCCAAATGCACGAGATCGAGATGACCGCATGGCAGAGGCACGCCAAAAACTCGATTGGGAAGCACAATATGCAGTAGCACTAGATCCTGAAAAAGCACGTCGCATCCGTGAAAGCCGTGCCCCAGAAGAAGGACATAAAGAAGCTTGTAGTATGTGCGGAAAATTCTGTGCCGTACGGAGCATCAACAAAGCTCTAGAGGGAGAGAAAATTGATATATTATAAATGAGAAATGAAACAGCCAACTCTGTAGGGAGTTGGTTGTTTTGTTGTATAGACCAAGTTAAATGTATGAATCTAACTGGTCAGAATATATTGTGAATAAATTTTATATCGATAGGCTTTGTATTTTTAGAATTATTGGGAGATAAAAGTTATAAATACATAGGGATTATCATATAAAGTAGTTGCTTAGTACGGATACTATGATGTATCATAGTAATAACATATATGTATTTTTATCATTTATATGAGGTGTGTTATGAGAAAAAGCACAGCAATCGCTCTTATCTTAACAAGTGTATTTGCAGTCAATGCAGGTACTGCTACAGTAGAAGCTAGTTGGTTAAGTAAAACATTAAAGAAATTAGATAATGCTCTAGGGATTCCTGATAGTAATACACAGGTGACACAACAGTCTGATGGAAAATTACAATTACC
>CAUQUX010000135.1:0-3712 GCA_963521235.1 uncultured Veillonella sp.
AGTCTATGCAGGTACTCATCAGTTGCTAGATGTGTTAAATGTCAAGGTAGGACGCCTAGGAGGACTACAACAGGTAGCTCGAGCTATAGACTACTGTCGAGACCAAGGTATTTCTTATTGGATTGGTTCCATGGTAGAATCGAGTATTTCTAAGTTACTACATGTGCAGCTAGCAGCCTTGGGCGATTCGTATATGGCAGGAGATTTGTCAGATTCTTTGCGATACTTTCAGGAAGATCTCACAGATCCATACCTTGCTTTTACCGAAGGGATTATGAAAGTGCCGAGAGGAATTGGTCTTGGTGCGGCTATAGATGAAGAGATAATAGACAAATACTGTGTGAATCGCAAAATATGGACCGCATAGGAACGTAAGATACGGCTTTTCCTATGAAGCACATATAGTATAGATGATAGGATTGTATCAATTGTGTTATAATAAAATCTTCATATAGATACAACGTTGGCGAGTCAGTCAATATGAGGAGGACTTATGCAAGACTATATAGAATTATTGAAACGGGAGGTTAAACCTGCCTTTGGTTGTACAGAGCCTATTGCGCTCGCTTTTGCATCGGCAAAGGCGGCAGAATTATTAGGGGTAACACCAGACCATATTCATGGTTGTTTAAGTGGAAATATCATTAAAAATGCAAAAAGTGTAACCATCCCTAACTCAGAAGGACGCACAGGCATTTATTACAGTTTGATTCTAGGGGCCTTAGTAGGAACTGCTAAAAAAGAATTAGAAGTACTAGAAGATGTGACTCATGAACAAGTGGTAGCAGCAGATCGATTGTTTGAAGCAGATTTTTGTTCCATTGAGCTAGCAGAAGGTGTAGAAAATTTATATATTGAAGTGGTGGCTACTGCTGGAGAACATACGTCGAAGGTGATTGTGCAAAATACACATACTACGATTTCTTATGCAGAAAAAGATGGACAGGTGCTGATTGCATTGACACCAGAAGAAGTGACAAAACATAGTATGGAACTTTGCTTTGATTCTTGCTATGAATTTGCTATGACTGTGGATGCTGCAGAATTAGAGGATATTTTAGGGCCCCAATTAGATTTGAATATGGCCATTGCTGAAGAAGGCATGAAAAACAATTATGGCTCTAATATTGGCAAGTTAATTATCTCCAATTCTACGTCTATCGCAGATAAGGCCAGGGCCTATGCAGCAGCAGGATCCGATGCGCGTATGGATGGGTGTTCCATGCCTGTCATGATTAACTGTGGCAGTGGGAACCAAGGGATTACTTTATCGGTACCTATCATGATGTATGCTAAAGAATATGATGTGCCAAGAGCTCATACATTACGATCCTTAGCATTAGCCAATGTATTAGCATTATATATCAAACAATATATCGGTCGTCTTAGTGCCTACTGTGGTGTGGTGAGTGCAGCATCCGCTACAGCTGCAGGAGTAGCATTTTTAATGAAAGAATCGAAAGAAGTTGTGTGGGAAACGCTATCGAATGCATTGGCAGGAACTTCTGGTGTTGTTTGTGATGGGGCAAAAGCTTCTTGTGCTATGAAGATTGGTATGTCTTTAGGTAATTCATTACTCGCCTACACGCAGGCTAAAACGAAAAATAGCTTTAAAGCGGGGCAAGGAATTGTAAAAGAGACCATCGACGATACGGTGCAAACTGTTGCTACAATTGCCCGTGAAGGTATGAAAGAAACAGATGTAGTTATTCTAGAAACGATGTTAGAAAAATAGGTATGCATTTTTGGTATAGATAATGAGAATAATTCTATATTGATTTTTTTTGAAGTATGGTGTATGATAATAGAGTAAATTAAGTATGTATGTAGCTTATGTATAAGCTCTAGTATATACATAGTATAGTAATAAAAGGAGATTTGATCATGGCAATCATCGGTAAACAACTACCAGCATTCAAATTAGAAGCGTTCCGTAAACCTGAACTTATCCAAGTAACTAACGAAGATATCAAAGGTAAATGGAGTGTATTTGTGTTCTATCCAGCAGACTTCACATTTGTTTGTCCAACAGAACTAGCTGATTTACAAGATCAATATGCACAATTACAAGAGTTAGGTGTGGAAGTATTCTCCGTATCCGTTGACTCTGCCTATGTTCATAAAGCATGGTCTGATGCATCTCCTACTATCAATAAAATCGAATACACAATGATATCCGATATTAAACATGAATTAGCTGACTTCTTTGATACATTCTCTGAAGAAGATGGCCAAGCATACCGTGGTTCTTTCGTAGTAGACCCAGAAGGTATCGTTCGCTCCGCAGAAATTTGTGACATGGGCGTAGGTCGTTCCGCAGCTGAATTAGTACGTAAAGTACAAGCTTGCCAATTTGTTGCAAAACATGGCGAAGTGTGCCCAGCTAAATGGACTCCAGGTGACAAAACATTAAACCCTGAAGATCTTGGCTTAGTTGGCAAAATCTAATGTTAATAAACAACTAATTCGACGGGAAGTATTGGAGGATCATCTCCCTCTCTCGACTCTCCATTACTGCATTTCCATAGATTTAGTATGTTGACTATATTTGTAAACTCTCCTAAGAACACATCTTAGATCCTTTACTTCCCATAAAAACGACAAAGCAAAGCTTTGTCGTTTTTATCTTTCGCAAAAGATATAGAGCTATAACTAAAAAGCATCCTTTCTACATTTAAAGTATTAGATTTAGTTTAAAATTTTGTATATAATAGAATTGTAAGGTTACAAATTGAAAGAGCATAGGAGAATGAGTATGGTAGAAGTTACATATGAACGATTGGCAGCAATCTTTAAAGCTCTAAGTGATGAGACGAGATTACACATTGTAGATATGTTATCTTGTAATGAATTATGTGCTTGTGATATATTAGCAAGTTTTGAATTATCTCAATCCACACTTAGCTATCACATGAAAATTTTAATTGATGCAGGCATTGTGAACTCTGTGCGCAGTGGTCTATGGACAAGATACTCCATCGATGAAGAAGCATTTGATGCATTAGTTAAATTCTTGCCAGAGTTATACAAAACAAAAGATGAGTGCATCTGCGCACAAATCAAATACTGCCGCATTGAGGATGCTCCACAGGCGGTGGCAGAATAACATGAAGCGATGGATTATGCATGTGGATATGGATGCTTTCTTTGCCTCTGTAGAACAACATGATAATGCCGAATTACAAGGTCACCCCGTTATTGTGGGTGGCCTTTCTTCACGTGGGGTAGTGGCTACCTGCAGTTATGAAGCGAGGGCCTTTGGGGTTCGGTCGGCTATGCCGATTGGAAAAGCGCGTAGGTTATGTCCTGACGGAATCTACCTATTGCCAAGGATTGATAGATATCACGAAGTATCTGATCAGATTCATGAGGTACTACATCGATTTAGTCCGTATTTAGAACCGATTTCTTTGGACGAAGCATTTTTGGACATCTCTGGTTTAGGCAAACTCTATTCATCGCCCATGGCAGTAGGACGAGCTGTGAAAGAACAAATTTTTGAACGCACAGGGCTCATCGCTTCTGTTGGCATTGGACCTAACAAATTTTTAGCTAAATTAGCATCTGACTTGAAAAAGCCAGATGGCTTATATATTATTCCTCACGGTCAAGAGGCGGCTCACATTGCACATCTTCCTGTGCGTCGACTATGGGGGGTAGGATCTCATACGGAAGAAGCCTTACGAAGAGGTGGGTTTCAGCAGATACGAGA
>CAUQUX010000136.1:0-3648 GCA_963521235.1 uncultured Veillonella sp.
GTGAGTTTAACAACCGTGGTGCAGCTCGTTCTCGGTTCATTGCACAACGCTTAGTTGAAGAGTATTTCCGTAATGCGTAACATGAATATTTAGAAAAATCTAAAGCGGCTCATGATTTAACATTGTCTGTAGAACCATACACAGTGAATAAAGTAGGCACTACTACGCCGACAACAGCCTTAGCAGAGCCTCAAAAACAAAAAGGTTTATACTATATTCAATATAAGCCATTAGTAGGTACACCACCTATGGATGTATTTGTAAAATTATTCGATTATGTAGGTGGCTTAGATGACACTGAAATCCGTATCTGTGGTGATGGCTCTGTATACATCGTAAACTTAACGGGTGAAGAAGCAGATGCAGTGGCAGCGATTATTGCTGAGACTCATGCGAAAAATAAATTTGAGCACACTGTATCATGTGTGGGTGCCACTATTTGCCAAATCGGTTTTCAAGATTCCTCTGGATTGGTACGTGTGGTGAAAGACGCAGTAGAAGCAACAGGTATATCTACAGATCGTTTGCCACAAATGCACGTGTCTGGTTGTCTTTCTTCTTGCGGCACACACCAAGTCGGCTCATTAGGCCTTCATGGATTTACTAAAGTAGTAGATAAAGAACCGCAACCAGCTTTCAAAGTGTTTGTCAATGGTAATGGTGAGTTGGATGGTTCACGCATGTCTGATGAAGTAGGTATCATTACGGTAGCGGAATTGCCTAACTTCTTCGTTGACTTAGCAAAAGCCTTAGAAACAGCACAGCAAGATTTTGATACATGGATTGCAGAACAACCAGAGGCATTCCAAGCAATACTTGCTAGGTATCTATAACACACATAAAAACGTTCCTACTTTGGTAGGGGCGTTTTTTATTTGTATAACCATAATTTTGTACTTTCTAGTAAGATAGAGGCATACATCATCAGCACTATATAGGTACTATATTGAAGAATTAGCATAGATACGGTATAATGAAATAGATATCTCAAGATTGAGAATGCAAACTTCATGGAGTATAGCCATGTAAGTTTTGTTCATAGAATTGTATATATAGGAGAGTCCAATGAAAAAAAGTACATTAGCCTTAGTAGGAGCTATGGCCTTTGCTACAACCTTTGCAGTAGCGCCACAAGCACATGCTGAAATCAATGAATATTCTAATTTAAATGATAAAACAGTGGTGGTGCGCCAACCAGGTCAATCCATGGTGTTGTCCATGCGTGAGGTGGCAGGTATCTTTGTGGGACGTTATGTGAAAGCAGCTGTTAGCTCGATTACACTAGATCCATCGAAAGGTAATTATCAATATGTGGTAGTGGGATACACACCAAAACAAAAAATTACCATTGATGTCGATGTAATTACTGGTAAAGTAGTGCGTGAATTCCGCTCTAGCAAAGCGAAAGATGTAGCCTCCAAGGTGTTCAATCCTTTGAAAGTCATTGCGCCAAAACAAGCTGAAATGGCTGCTCGCACTTTGGTAGGAGAAGGTTCTTTCACTAGAGGTTGGGAAATCAAGGCGGAAAATAATGAAGTGGTATACATTGTTCGTACCCAAGATACAGATGAAAAGGAATATAGTGTAAAAGTAGATGCAGTGACAGGTCAAGCCTTAGAAAAAGGGGCGCCTATTGACTGGGCTAAAATCAAAGCAGATCGTTTGCGTAATGATGGTGTAGGTAAACCATTTACATTGCAACAAGAACCAGAAGATACTGAGGCAGATCCTACTAAAACACTGTAATAGGTGAAGTATGACGTATAATAATATTTTATTTACTATCGAAAATAATGTGGCTACTATCACATTTAATCGTCCAGAAGTACAAAATGGCTTTAATGTACCAATGTGCGAAGAGATTTTGGATGCTATCCGGGTGGTAAAAGAAACAGACGAGGCTCGTGTATTAGTATTCAAGGCCGAAGGCAAGGTCTTTTCTGTAGGTGGAGACCTAACAGAAATGAAGCGCGCTGTAGAAGAAGACGATACGGAATCCCTCTTTGAAATTACGCATTTAGTCATGGAAATATCTTTAGCCATGAAACATTTGCCAAAACCTGTGGTGATGTGTACTGATGGTGCTGTGGCAGGGGCGGCTTTCAATATGGTGTTGGCAGCAGATATGTGCGTAGCTTCTACCAATAGTCGTTTTATTCAAGCTTTCGTCAATGTAGGTTTAGCCCCAGATGCTGGCGGCATGTACTTGTTAAGCCGTGCAGTAGGTATTAATCGTGCTATGCAATTAGCGATGACTGGAGAAGCGGTTACTGCTGAAAAAGGTAAGGAATATGGTTTCGTATACAAAGTGTGTGAACCAGAGATTTTGGAACGCACTACGAATCGCTTAGTACAACGCTTGGCAAAAGGGCCAGTTCAATCCTTCCAAGCTATGAAGCAAATGATGTGGGCAAGCTTCTTTACTAATTTTGAGGAATATGCGGAATTAGAAGTAAAACTCCAAAATTCCTTAGGGAAAACAGAAGACTTCCGAGAAGGCGTGCGCGCCTTTGCAGAAGGCAGACGTCCTAAATTTAAATAATCCATCTTAAGATGAGATACATAAAAGAGCTATCAAGACTATGTATATAGTTTAGGATAGCTCTTTTATTTAACTGGAGTAGGAATGGTGAGAGGAGGCGGGAGCTTTATAGGCTATTCCATACAATGGATTTAAAATACGATTTGAGATATAAAAAATGAGGACGATTTCCGAAGAAATGTCCTCATGTATAGTATGTGATTAACGGTCTCCGTTAAAGATAGAGTTTTTAACGATTACGTAGTCAACTTTTTTGATGGCTTGTAATGTAGTGCCACCAGCATAGGAGATAGAAGATTGTAAATCTTGTTCCATTTCTGTCAAAGTATCAAAGATACTGCCTTTGGATTGGATTGTGATTTTTTTACCTTCTACGTTTTTGCGTTCTCCTTTTTGATGTTCAGAAGCACTGCCGAAGTATTCTTTATAAGCTACTCCGTCAATCGTTACTTCTTTACCTGGAGATTCGATATGACCAGCGAATAAAGAGCCAATCATAACAAAGGAAGCGCCGAAGCGAATGGATTTCGCAATGTCACCATGGTCACGAATGCCACCATCTGCGATGATAGGTTTTGTAGCTGCTTTGGCACACCAACGAACAGCAGATAATTGCCAACCACCAGTACCAAAACCAGTTTTTAATTTCGTAATACATACCTTACCAGGTCCGATGCCTACTTTGGTAGCATCAGCACCAGCATTTTCAAGCTCACGAACGGCTTCAGGAGTGCCTACGTTACCAGCGATAACGAAGCTGTTAGGAAGTTCTCGTTTAATGTGTTGAATCATTTCAATAACGCTGTTGGAATGACCATGAGCAATATCGATAGTAATATATTCTGGGCATAAGTTGGCATCTTTTAATTCTTTTACGAAATTAAATTCTTCTGGTTTAACACCAATAGAAATAGATGCGAACAAACCTGCCTCATGCATATCTTTCACAAAGTCCAAACGTTTTTCTGGTTGGAAGCGGTGCATAATGTAGAAATAGTTTCCTGCCGCTAATTGTTTTGCTAACTTTTCGTCGATAATTGTTTGCATATTTGCTGGCACAATTGGTAAACGGAATGTACGATTCCCAAGTTTTACCGTTGTGTCAC
>CAUQUX010000137.1:0-3633 GCA_963521235.1 uncultured Veillonella sp.
GTTCGTTCACAACAGCTTCCATTTTATCTGGGTCAGTTACCATGTAAGGAGATAAGTAACCACGGTCAAATTGCATACCTTCTACTACGTTCAATTCAGTTTGTAATGTTTTAGATTCTTCAACAGTGATAACACCGTCGTTGCCTACACGGTCCATGGCTTCCGCAATTAATGCGCCGATTTCTTCGTCAGCTGCAGATACGGATGCTACTTGAGCGATGTCGTTTTTACCATTTACGTCGATAGCTTTAGCTTGGATTTCAGCTACTAATTTTTTCACTGCTAATTCGATACCTTTTTTAAGAATCATTGGGTTCGCGCCAGCGGCTACGTTGCGCATACCTTCTTGGATCATAGCTTGCGCCAATACTGTGGCAGTAGTTGTACCATCACCAGCAACATCGTTAGTTTTAGTAGCTACTTCTTTCACTAATTGTGCACCCATGTTTTCGAATGGATCTGGAAGTTCAATATCGCGAGCGATAGTGACACCATCGTTAGTAATTGTTGGAGCACCAAATTTTTTCTCTAATACTACATTACGACCTTTAGGTCCTAATGTTACTTTGACTGCATTCGCTAATTGGTCAACGCCACGACCTAGTGCACGGCGTGCTTCTTCGTTAAATAAAATTTCTTTTGCCATTGTATAGCCTCCTCTATGGGGAATCATCCCACTGATTAGTTAGATTTTAATACTGCTAAAATATCTTTTTCACTGATGATTAAATGGTCAAGACCATCAATTTTAAACTCAGTGCCAGCATATTTGGAGAACATAACTGTATCGCCCACTTTAACTTCTGGTGCTACACGTTCGCCATTGTCACATAATTTACCGGGACCCACAGCAATAACCGTACCTTCAGATGGACGTTCTTTTGTGGAAGATGCTAAAAAGATACCACTTTCCGTTTTTGTTTCTACTTCTAATACACGAATGATGACACGATCGCCTAATGGTTTCATTGTTATACCTCTTCTCATATACACTATACTATTAATGTTAGCACTCAATAAGGGTGAGTGCTAATCACAAGTATTATTATAAATCATTTTTAAATTTTTGCAAGCCCTTTTTGACTTTTTGACCAACTACTTTTTATAACTTATGATTTTGCCTCGTGGGCTGCGATAATCTTTTTACAAGTTTCTACTAAGCTAATACGTTTATCCATACTGAAAGCTCGTATTTTCTCGTACGCCTTTTCCTCAGAAAATCCGTGTAGCTCCCTCAATATGCCTGTTGCTTTCGTCACATATTTTCGTTCTTCCAAGGAACTCTCTAAGCCTTTCACCTGCTCTAGCAAGTCCCGTTCTTCTTGAAAGCGACCCATCGCCATCCGTAGAGCGGGACCTAAGTCCGGTTCCCGTAAAGGCTTAATTAAATAACCATATACGCCCGATTGAGATGCCTTTTGGATTAAATCATCTTGGCTATAGGCTGTTAAGAGCACTACCGGCGCCAATCGTTTATGGCGAATTTGCCGCGCTGCCTCAATGCCATCTAATTCCGGCATCTTCACGTCCATGAGTACTATATCGGGGACTAGGGTCTGGCATAGTGCAATAGCCTCAACACCAGTACTCCCTTCCCCTACCACGGTATGGCCTTGGCTTTCTAATATATCTCGTAGGTCCATACGAATGAGCGATTCATCATCGACTACTAAGACGCGCATACTCTTCTCCTTTATGTATCCAAATATCTACCATCGTTCCCGTTCCATCTGAGGTCCAAGTAATGGTTCCTTCTAATTCATTCCGAACTAAATTATCTATAATCTGTAATCCCAACCTGCGTTGTCTAGTACTTTCAAAATCGTCGGGCAAACCACAGCCTGTATCACGAATGCTGATATGCAACATATCTCTGTGGTCTGTTGTATAGGATTCTTGTACATCCACATGCACACGACCTTCTGTTACACCTTTAAAAGCATGCTTAAATAGATTGGAAAATAACTCATTCATCACTAAGGACACATAGCTGGCCTTATGGGAAGACATAATAATATCGTCTCCAGTGTAGTCCATTTCGATGTGTTGTTCCGAAGAGCCTAACCCTTGTCTGAGTAGCCTCCACAGTTCTTCCACAATGCTACGCAATGCCACATAGTCTTCATCAAAGTTTGACACGATTTCATGCACGAGAGCCATACTTTCAATTCGATGAATGCTGTCTTGTAAGGCTTGTTTCACATCATTGGACGCCGTACGACGACTTTGCATACGCAGTAAACCCGCCACGGATTGCAAGTTATTTTTCACACGATGATGCACCTCTTTGATAACAGAGTTTTTCACTAGGAGTTCTTGATCTCGTTTGCGTAATTCTGTTTTATCTTGTAGGACCAAAATGCCCCGCTTCCATTTCACCCCTAAGACCACAGGAATCATCACTTGTCGTAAGGCAATGTCGCCATACAACTCTTCATCGATGGTACCCAGCCTATCTTCCAGAGCCTTTTTGATACGTCCTACTTTCAAGGTACTACTGTAAATGGACGTTCCCTGTAATCGTCGATCGATGCCAAAGATATCCCCTAGTTTTTTCGCCGCTCGGTTGGCATAGAGTATGGTTCCGTCTTGTTCAAAAAAGAGAATCCCATCTAAGACGGATATTCCTTCATACAATTCTGGTTGCTGTAATTGTGGTACCAACATACCTTGAAAGGTAGTCTGTGACACGATGGACATAAATTCATCGTACCGACTAGAGTACACCTCTGACACAGGATTCGTGAAGGCACAGGCTCCGATGCACTTGCCCCCATTGTCTACGATAGGATACACATAGGCATAGTAGGACTCGGTTGTGATACCTGCCTCTGTCGGTTCCTCCCAGTCCATGAGGCCTGCGTAAGGCTTGCCACTACGTAACATCTGTTGGATAGGGTGGTTCATAGGTACTTCGTATTTCTGCACCATTCCTGTATGACTGCTATCGAGTGATCCACTGAGTAAAAGTTGTCCATCCTTAGTTGGCACGATAAGGGATACCCCTTGTTCACTGATGGCTTTGCCAAAGCTTACTCGTTCTGAAAAGTGCCATAATAAAGCCTGTTGTGTAGGGTGTAAGTCCGTCTCTCTCTCCAAGGTGTCTTTCCAACTAGCCATGTTGGGTTCCTTTCCACAAATCACTGCCCAATGGAATGGACGGTTTTGCATTCAACGTGTAGTTACTAAATTTACCAGCTTGTGCCATATAGTACGCTCGGCAACCAATCATAGCTGCATTATCTGTGGCCAACATAGATCCCGCTGTGAGGTATGTCAATCCTTCCGCTTCACACATGGCTTGTAAATCCCGTTGTAACCCACTGTTCGCCGACACACCACCAGCTAAGGCAATTTTGGTTTCTTTTAAGGTGTGGGCCGCTTCTTTCATTTTCTCTATCAATACGTCTGTAATGGCTTTCTGAAAGGAGGCTGCCACATCTTCATGACAGATATCTTCACCTTTTTGTTGCTTTCCATTGATATAGTTAAGGACTGCCGATTTCAAGCCACTAAAGCTAAAATCGAAATTCCCTTTTTCTAGTAAGGGCCGTGGAAAATCGATGGCATCCGGATTACCTTCTTTCCCCAACGCATCAATATGGGGTCCCCCTGGGTAGGGATACCCTAAGA
>CAUQUX010000138.1:0-3628 GCA_963521235.1 uncultured Veillonella sp.
GTTTACAATGGATGAAAGACTATGTATCTGTGAATCTTGGCGAGAACCCTCAAGAATTTGCAGATGCCTTAACACAAGCAGGTATTCCTGTAGAGGAAGTAATCAACTGTGATACAGGTATTAAAAAAATCTATACAGGAAAAATTGTAGAAATTACAAAACATCCTGATGCAGATAAATTACAAGTATGCCAAGTAGAATGCTTAACAGAAGAAGGTGAGCCGGTTACGAAACAAATCGTAACAGCAGCTACTAATGTGGCAGTGGGACAAATCGTTCCTGTAGCGTACCATAAATCTCGTTTAGCAGATGGTACAGAAATTAAAAAAGGCAAACTTCGTGGACAAACATCAGAAGGCATGTTCTGTTCTGTAGCAGAATTTGGCTTATCTACAGATGTAGTGTTACCAGAAGAAGCGACTGGTATTTATATTTTCCCTGAAGGTACAGCTATTGGAAAAGATGTAAAAGAAGTACTATGTCTTAATGATGTGGTCTATGAATTTGAGTTGACGCCAAACCGTGCGGATTGTTTTTCCATGGTTGGTTTAAGCCGTGAATTTGCCGTATTAGATAAAACGAAAGCTACATTCCCAGAGGTAACAGTCCAAGAAGAGAGACCATCTATTGAAGATCGTTTGAATATTTCTATTGCTGATACAGAGTTATGCTCTCGTTTCATGGGACGTTTGATTGAAAATGTAAAAGTTCAAAAATCTCCATTATGGTTACAAAATCGTTTACGTAATTGCGGTATTCGTCCTATCAATAATGTGGTGGACGTAACAAATTATGTGATGTTAGAATTAGGTCAACCAATGCACGCCTACGACTATGATCATCTACATGGACATAGTTTAGTAGCTCGTAAAGCTACAGAGGGAGAAGTGATTCAAACCTTGGATAGCAATGATCGTACATTAGCAGATACTATGCTTGTTATCGCTGATGCTGATCGTCCTGTAGGGGTAGCTGGTGTCATGGGTGGTGCTGATAGCGAAGTATCCAATGAAACAACAACGGTTGTATTGGAAGCTGCTGTATTTAATGGAGCATCCATTCGTCGTACCTCTCGTGCCTTAGGCTTGCGCTCTGAAGCATCTGGTCGATTTGAACGTGGTGTGAATAGCGAAGTGACGCCATTGGCATTAGATCGGGCAGCCCAATTGTTATTGGATATTACACCAGGTGCTACGGTAGCAAAAGGTGTAGTTGATGTATATCCAAATGCGAAAGAAGTGCGTACAGTGTCTTTCACAAGTGCAGCTGTGAATGCCTACTTGGGTACGAATATTGCAGAAGAAGAGATGGTTAGCATTTTGACAACTTTATCCTTCGGCGTGAAAGTTGATGGTGAGGCATTAGTGGCAACTATCCCATCTTGGCGTGATGATGTAACAGGCATGCCAGATATTGCGGAAGAAGTAGCACGCATTTACAACTATGATAATATCGCACCTACAACTCCATTAGCACGGATTCAAACAGGTACGGTATCTCCTATGCATGCGTTAGTGCATGATGTAAAACATGCTTTGGCTGAATCTGGTTTAGATGAAATTATTACTTTCAGTTTCATGCATAAAGACAGCTTACAAGATTTGTTGATTCCTGAAACAGATAGCAGACATCAAGCGATTCCTATTCTAAACCCAATTTCCGAAGAGTTTCCGGTGATGCGTACTACTTTAGTACCTAGCGTCTTAGAAACAGCAAAACGCAATGTGGCTCAAAAGAATTTAGATTTAGCTGTCTTTGAAGTGGCTGCTGTGTATGAACCTAAGGCATTGCCACTTACAGAATTGCCAAAGGAACGCATGATGGCAGCAGGGGTTATCCTAGGAAAATGGAATCGCCAAGAATGGAATGTACAGGCTAGAAACGTAGATTTCTATGATTTAAAAGGTATTATTGAATCTGTACTCGCTAATCTTGGTGTTGAAAATTATGCAATTAGCCGTAGTAAAGAATATTATTTACATCCAGGTGTGAGTGCTAGTATCTCCGTAGAGGGTGTTGAAATTGTACGCTTTGGTGAACTACATCCACAAGTAGCAAGTCATTATGACATTAGTGGTAAAGCATATTTATTTGAAATGGATTTAGAAGCATTGTTACAAGTGAACCGCAAAGGAATTTCTTTCACAGCAATTTCTAAATTCCCTGGCACAAGTCGTGACTTAGCGATTGTAGCGCCAAAAGAAGTGCAAGCTATTGATGTGTTAGAAGTGATGAAACAAGAAGGCGGCGAATATCTTGAGAGTGTTCGTATCTTTGACGTATATGAAGGAGAACATATTCAAGAAGGATATCGTAGTTTGGCGTATACCTTGTCTTTCCGTTCTCATGAAGGTACATTAGTAGATGCTGATATTGAAGATAGAATCCAAACGATGTTAGCAAAATTAGCAGACAAAGGTTGCACTTTACGATAATACGTAAATCCTACGGGATGTAACAATCGGTCATCTCTCTTATGGGATGACCGATTTATTATAAGGAGTTGTGATGGAATTATTAGCCCCAGCAGGGACAATGGAAAACTTTATGGCCGCCCTTGAAGCAGGGGCTGATGCCATTTATTTAGGCGGTAAAGTCTTTAATGCGCGATCTCATGCGGGAAATTTTGACTATGATGAATTGCGTGAGGCTTTGCGATTAGCCCATATATTACAGGTGGGTATCTATGTAACGGTGAATATCTTGGTAGGTGACCGTGAAAGTAAAGCCTTAGCAGAGCATCTACGGGAACTAGAACGCATTGGTGTAGATGGCATTATTGTGCAAGATCTTGGTGTTGCAAGAATAGCGCGTCAAGTAGCGCCTACCTTAGAGCTACATGGTAGTACACAAATGACGGCTACTAATTTAGAGACTGTACAATTTCTAGAACGATTGGGGTTTACTCGAGTTGTTTTATCTAGAGAATTGAGTTTAGATGAAATTCGTCATATTTGTAAACATGCAAAGGCTGAAATTGAAGTATTTATTCATGGAGCGCTCTGTATTTCCTACTCTGGACAATGTTTGATGAGTAGTTTCATTGGTGGACGTAGTGGTAACCGTGGGTCTTGTGCCCAACCATGTCGCTTGCCATACCAATTGGTTACTTTAGATGGTGAACAAATTACCCATGATAAAGAGACCTATATCATGAGTCCTAAGGACTTAAACTATAGTGCGTATATGAAAGAGCTCATCGAAGCAGGTGTAGCTTCTTTCAAAGTAGAAGGACGCATGAAAAAGGTATCCTATGTGCATGAAGTCATCGGTACCTATCGGACTATCATCGATAGATCTGGACAAGCCACAGAGGCAGATTTTGCTCGCTTAGAAGAAGGATTTAATCGAGGATTCTCTACAGCTTATTTAGAAAATAATGGTTCCAAATCGATGATGACCATTAGTGCCCCTAACCATTTAGGGAAATACTTAGGAGAAGGTCAGGTTAAAGGACGTGTGTTGGTCTTGCGCACTAAGGAGACTGTGGTGGAAGGCGACTTGTTGAAAGTTATCGCTCATACGGGAGATGTGCACTATATTACGGTGACGGCGGATATGACTTTTGATCGTGATATGTATCGCATTCCACTTACGGAAACCATTAGTGCAGGTAAGGTTTATCGTG
>CAUQUX010000139.1:0-3614 GCA_963521235.1 uncultured Veillonella sp.
TGCCCAATAACATGAGTAAAAATAATTCTATAAAGATAGGGACACTGAGTGCCCCCACCGATAAAGGTACGCTTTTTGTTACTTTCATTCTAATTCAACTTTCTCTAAGGCGCCGTTCTCCACTAAAGATTCCCAGCTTGCTACCAAGCGATAGCGCGCCTCCACTTCTGCCTCTTTCCAATGTTCACCCACAGGGAACCATTCACTAGGTACCTTGCCACATTTCGTAAAATTCAAGGTATACCCCATGGAGCGCACTTCTTTAGACGCCCACCATGCACCTATACGGTCACGACTGTCTAAATAGACTGTATCTAAACCCGTTTCGGATACCCAAGATACAATCTCAGGCCAATACTCCTCAGGGATTACACTCGCTACCAATGTGTCTTGCAACGCTTGATTCGCCACTTCCGAGGGATTGTCTACTCCTACACCTGGCGTATTTTGTACTTCCTCTAGCACTTGATCCACTATACTTTGTGCTGTGTCCATCATACTATCGCTCCTTTCGATGCATCCACTCAATATATTCTTCACCCCATGTTGCTAAGGCTGTTAACACCGTTCTAAAAGATTCCCCTACTGGCTTTAGGTAATACTCCACTTTCGGAGGAATTTGGCTATTTGCATCGTCACATAGGGACAAGCCCAACTAGTTTATCTATGTTTAATGTTTGCTCACTAATCTGCCCCATAACAATGCATCCTATTCATTCTACTTGTATTATATCACAGGCTATACGTATAGCCTATGTTGAAAGCCTTCCCTCGTATTATATTATAATGCATGCATCGTTCATGCTATTTCCCTACTATGCAAAGATATGGATAGATAGCAGGGTTGTACTTTCAAGTATATTATTTCTTTTCTATGGTCAAACTCGGCAAGCGGTCACGTATCTTTTTTGCTCGATCTAAGTACTGCCCTAAACTATCTCCATGGTCATCAGTATGGAGCAACTGTTTTACAGTAGCTAATTCTTGTTCTACTTGTTCAATGGCTTTCAACACATTCCTACGATTTCCATAGATAATCTCTTGCCACATACTGGGCAACCCACTGGCAGTACGGGTACTATCTCGGAGACCGCCGGCAGACAAGCTCATGCGCTTATCGCCCAGTTCATCGTTACCTACGGCGGTAATCATAACAGATGCCAACATATGCGGCATATGACTCACCATGGCCAAGCATCCATCGTGGCGCTTCATATCTACATATTCGATACGAGATCCCACAGCACGGCCCATGTCAGCTAGCTCCTGTGCCACCGTGGCATCATAGGCTGGTTGTTCCTCGTCTTCCAAGATAATCCACCCCATTTTCTGAAAGAGGTCTTTATGAGCTTCTTCATAACCACCTTTTTCAGACCCTGCCATAGGGTGGACCGACACGAAGTGAACGCCCTCTGGAATGTGAGCATACACGGCATGAGCAAAGTCATCTTTCGCACTGGACACATCGGTCACCACTTGCCCTGGTCGGAGCGATGAGGCTACTTTCACAAAGAGTTCACTATTTGTCTGTGGTGGTAAAGCAAAGACCACAATATCCGCCCCCATTATAACCGGTTCTACCACTGTGAAAGCCTGCGATACACAGCCGTCTGCCAAGGCAAGGTCACAAATTTCCTGACGCCGTGCATACCCGATGACCTCATATGTTGTGTATGCTCGCAATGCTTTTGCTAGGGACGCGCCTAGCAAGCCTAATCCAATAATGCCAACCGTTCGTGCCATCGATTCCTCCTACTCCTCACCTTGAGGATATGTACCCATGCAGATAATTACATGCTCCTTAGCTACGACTAATCTATTTGATGCGTATCAGCACCTGCCATAGATATTGTCTGTTCTTCTATATTTACTAGTTCTACCATGATTTTCTCACACGGTCAACCTTTCATTACGTTGAAAGTAGGTACCATTAGTTAGAGATCATTACCTCCATTTAAAACAAATAGCATGCTGTACAGTTAGAAACCGCATAGCATGCTATAAAAATATATTCGCTTTATACAACTTATTTAAGATTCTGTAGCTCGACGCTTATCCCATGCCAAAATAAAAATTGTAATGATGATTAACGTCATACCCATCATATCCCACTGAGAAAACTCATTCCCCAACACTAACCACGCCAATACCGCTGCCGAAATGGGTTCAATGGATGAAAGTATCGATCCAGTAATGGCACCTACACGACGTACGCCTTCTAAATAGGCGTTAAAGGATACTACGGTACCGAAAATAATGATACTCCAGAAGCCTCCGTGAGCCCATAAGTCCCATACAATTCCTTCGGAACTCGGTTGTGTAGCTATCCACGCAAAGGCCCCTCCAATGAGCATGCCAAAGCCCACAATAGGTGCCGTACCATACTTTTTCAATAGCGGCACTGGTTGCAGCGTATAAATACCAACTGCTACAGCAGATAGCATTCCCCAGGTCAAGAGTGTATCATCTAACGCTGATATATCCCACACACCTTGCAAAGCAATAATTGCCGTCCCCACTGTTGCTAGTATTACACTGACTACTTCTGCCACCCTTGGCAATGTGAACCGTGTAATAGAGATGTATAAAATAATCAACGCCGGGCCTACATATTGTAAGACCGTCGCAATCCCTGCCCCTGCATAGGCGATAGCTTTAAAATAGGTGTATTGGCACATCCACATGCCAAGGATTCCAAATATAACCAACCGCAATGTATCTTTCCAATCAGAAAAGACCTTAAAAATAGAGGCTCTTCCTTGGTAAAAGGCCGCTACTACTGTAATGATACCAGCTATGGTTAATCGCATGGCCACCACCCATTCCGCTGACATCATGCGTTCTTGCTGAACAAACTGTGAACACATGCCCGAAAAGCCCCACAGAACAGCACCTAATGCAATTAGTAACATACCTTTCATTACGTATGCGTTCATAGTTCCTCCTTTTACTACCCTTACAAATTATTACCCATCTACGGAATATCTAATTATCATCATCGCTACATCCTGTCTGTGTCTGTGCAGGATTATATAGCATCATAATGTGTAGTCGACGCCTAATCTTACTCGGCTAATAGACTTTTATGAATCTTTACCACGACCTTGCGAATTTCTCGTACCTCATTCGGTGCAATCAAGGTACGATGCAATTCTCCAGGATAAAAAATACAATAATCCCCTGGGCGTACATCAATTTTTACCGTACCACCTTGTGTAGGATCGTAAAAGTAACAATCCTTATCATCATAAGCCTCAACCACGTCCGGGAAAGTTTGACGAATGAGAATTTCCATTTGCTCTTCCCCAGTCACCAGAAACTGTACATCCATGTAATCCTTGTGCCCTTCAATCTTCGTTTCCTCATAGACCCTTGTGTTCACAATATCCACATTGGCATACATCAAGTCACCCTTAATCGGATAGCGACCACCTGCAAACGTCGTGAAATCATGCGCTTTCAAAAACTCAAGAGCCCGCTCGACCGCTTTCGGATAATGAAACTGTGTATAATCAATCGCAATATTTTGATAAATCATGACCTACTCCTTTATCTCCGTATGTAAAAGGCACCCCACAGCGCCCTATGAATCGTATCTATCTCTATCTACTATA
>CAUQUX010000140.1:0-3539 GCA_963521235.1 uncultured Veillonella sp.
AAGATGAAGCCTTCCCTATTGTAAGTTAGGTAGATAAAGAGAGAGATCTTTATCTAGCAAAGGTAGTGTGAACCCTTTGCTTGAGTTATTATAACAAATGATTGCGGCAAAGTAAATACATGATTTCACAAATTCCTAGTCATTTTATATACCTTTTATATATAATAGTATGATTTATTAACATCATAATCTATATACTATCACACTTAGCTGTCTATTTTTCTTTTTGTTTTGCCAACAACTCTGCATGCGCCTTTTTAAAGACAAAGGCATTTCGCACATGGGCACGCATCCGTTCTTCTGCTAATTGCCCATTGCGGTCATGAATCGCTTCCATAATTTGCTGATGCTCTAAGTCACAAGAGATGGTCCGTGTTTTATCCGAAGTGCTGATGTACATATCACGGTTTACCATTTCTCGAAAATCTGCTAAGTAATCCGCCACCCGTTCATTCCCAGAAAATTCTGCAATCAGAGTGTGAAATCGACTATTGATAGCCACTCGTTCTTCTGGGTTTTCCGTATGAATCCCTGCATCGCATACATCTTGTAACTCCGCTAGTTGCTCCTCTGTGCATCGCTCTGCACAAAGGCGTGCCCCTAAACCTTCCATCACTTCACGGCATTGGTACATGGCTACGATTTCCTCTGGAGAATATCCTTTTACCGTAACACCTTTCCAAGGTTTAATCACCACAAGATTATCTTTCGCCAACTTACGAAAGGCTTCGCGCACAGGTGTTGCGCTCACATTTAATTGCTCTGCAATACGTACTTCGCTTAACTTCATCTTTGGCTTTAATGATCCCGTCAAAATAGCTTGTTTTAATGACATATATACTTGCTCGCTCAAGGGCAATCGCCCAATTGAATCGATACTATGCAAACGATACTCTTCCGTCTTATCCATCGAATCTCCTCCAAGATGTTACTGTTCTATACTTTCACCTAGCCATGTGTAACATGTTTCTTTCATTATACGAGAAATAGCCCCTAAAAATCAATGTAAACTACAATATCTACCTTTTCCACAATTAATTTTCCTATGATATAATAGTACTAACTAATGTATCTGTGTTTAGAATAGGAATCAACCATGAGTCGTTGTCTAATTATTATAAATCCTGTATCAGGCGGTGGTCGGGCCCGTCGATATGTGATGGAACTACAATGGCAACTGAGCGCTCTTTTCGATCGCTTAGAAGTTAAATTTACACGCCAAGCTGGTGATGCTACCCGTTTCGCCATTGAAGCATCCAATGAAGGCTTTGACGCTATCTTTTGCATGGGTGGTGACGGCACTATTAATGAAACGGTAAACGGCATAGTGAAAGCAGGCTGTCGCTCCAAATTCGGCTTTATCCCGCTCGGCACTGTGAACGACATGAGTCGTGCCCTAGGCATCCCCTTACAACCATTAGAGGCGATTCACGGTCTCAAACATAGCACCATCCGTCACGTCGATGTAGGTCGTTGCAACGAGGCTTTCTTCTGCAACAATATCGCTATCGGGGTGATTCCCGAAGTAGTTGCGTCCGTCACCCCAAAGGAAAAACAATTATTAGGACCTTTGGCATACTTCGCCAAAGGTGGGCAAGCCCTATTTACAACTAAAGATTATAAATTTCGCATCATTACCGAAGAAGGCACGCAAGAATTTATGTCTCCACTAGTCATCGCCTTACTCACTAATGTCGTATCAAGTTTTGAGCATTTTATGCCGACTGCTTCCGTGGATGATGGATACATGCGCATCATCATCTTTAAAGAGTATTTCATTATGAATCTATTCTTTATCTTGCCTCTCATCCTAAGCGGTTCTATTTATAATTCAAAATATGTGACCATACTGAAAGTAAAACGAGCTCGTATCGAAGTATGTGACACTATGGAAGCTTCCACTAACATGGATGGCGACATCGGACCAGAGGCACCTGTTGATTTAGAAGTATTGCCTAAATTCTTACAAGTGTACGTACCCAACAAACGTCACAAAAAAACACAAGGATTATTTCTCAATCCATTACAAAAATAACAAATACCGAAAAGAAGGGGCCTTCGGGACCCTTTTGCTTTAGAAATACCAAAAAGCTATTAGTTAATCATCATAAAATCAACTAATAGCTTTATTCGTGTTAAGGGGCTGTTTTGTTACAGCCCCTATTAGTGCAAGATTTAATTAGAAGTTATGTCGTACTCCTGCATCAATACGCCATGTATTGTCTACAGTAGCACCAAAGTTTGTAGTGAATGTACCATATACATATGTACTTGGACGAACGCTCCAGGAGCCCCCAATTTCAGCATCAAACCATGTGTCTTTCAAATCAAGTTCTGTATGTACCGTTGGATTACCTGGTGCTGAATATGTTGTATTCAGCTTACCAGAAAATTCATGAGCCAATGCGAGTTTTGCAAAGATGTTGGATGTTTGTGTTTCTCTACCAATGCCAAATCCCAATCGACCTACAGTAGAGTTAACAACGTCAGCTTTCACATGCATAGAGCCACCACCAACAACATTAGCATCATAGGATACACCGTTCAAATGACCTACCATGAATTCTACACTAGGATCCATGTAGAAACCATTTTGTTTCATAATACGTTTGCCGTATTCAGCACTTAAAGAGGTACCAAATGTATTGTAATCCCCATTCAATTGATGTCCCCCTAGTGAGTGAAGTTTATAAGTATTGGACAAGCGGTTTCCACGAACAATGATATCTACGTAACGTCCATCATCATGCTGTTTTGTACCATATAAACCAATACCACCGATTTTACCGTCTCCGTTGCCAACCGCATAGGAGTTGCTAGACGTACTGTAATCTAGAGCACCACCAAATGTCCAATCATTGGATACCTTATAATCATAACCAACTTGTACACCATTATATGTCATATGAATATCGGCACCCTCTGTCATGTTAGATTTGCCACCGATGTATTTAGCCCATATACCTTGATTCGTAGTATCCAAACGAAGGTCCCCTAAGCGACGTTGTAAATCGTTCGTAGTATTACGCCAAGCCATCACTGTAGATGTCAGAGCAGATTTTGTGCCACCTACCAACGAAGATTCACTAGCATGTGTTACAGTCGCGGTATCAGTAATAACAAGATTACCTTGTGCATCAAATGCATTTGTACCAAGTTCAGTCATAGCAGCCGGTCTTGTAATACCTTCATTAACTTGAACAGCGGCAGCTAGTTTTTTATCATTTCCCGTATATTGTAATTTAGTGGCTAACGATTTCATTTCTGCACGATAACTTGCATCATCAGTTAAATTCTTAGCACTATCAGCTTGTACAGTGATGTGGCTATGATCAGCAGCGTGTTCAATAATGATTTTGCCATTGCTAGCTTCACTTGCTGGCACACCTATTTTATAATCAGCATTTACAAAACCACTATAGTTTTGAATTGTAATAGGACGAGCATCGATAGGATGAATCATACCTGCTGCTGTTGGATTTGCACCACCTACAAGATTACGAACTTTACTGCCTTTATATAAGTATGCTGCATCATCT
>CAUQUX010000141.1:0-3471 GCA_963521235.1 uncultured Veillonella sp.
CGCCTTGGTTCGCACGGAATTGGTGTGCCATCAATTTAGGGATTTCAATCATATCCCCTTCTTGTACGTTTTCCACGGTGTCGCCTAGTAAACATTGGCCTTTTCCACGGAAAATCATCACCATGTGCGTATGCTCATGGCGCTCCATAGTACTGTACCCACCTGGTTGCACCTCAAAATAACGGAACTGGCACGGAATATCCCAAGCCCCATCAAACAACACTTGTCGCGTCACATCTTTGAAAGGGCTATTATCTTGCTTGTACACCAAGGTATCTACGCCGTCCCAGGTGTAAGTTTCTTGATTAAACTTGCGTATCATAATAACTCCTATAAAAGGGCTATCTAGGAATCATACACTGTCCAGATAGCCCTTCATCATATCTACTATACGTTCAAAGGCCGTCTTACGAGTAGACCTACTATCTCATATAGCTTATTTAAACATTTTCTTTATGGCTCCTAAAATGCCGCCATGCTCGTGTACATAGTCTTTCACAGATTCCACTTCGAAGCCTGTTTCGTCAATAGCTGCACGAATCACTGTTTCCTCGATTTTTGTGTGGTCAAAACGAATGCGCACTTCTTTTGTTTTTAAATCTACTGTGGATTCCAATACACCTGGTAAACCACGAACAGCACCATTTACAGTATTTTCACAGTTCACGCACATCATACCTGGCACGTGAAATAATTTTGTAGTCACATTACCTGTGCTACCACAACCACAATCTTTACACATAGTTCCTCCTAATTATTTTGTTTATGACTATTTTTTGCCCCTGCATCCACATCAATTGTTTCTGCTTTAGCAGGTTCTTCTTTCGCTACTTTTTTATCACCGCTAACAGCATCTTTAAATTCATTAATGCTTTTACCGATGGCCTTGCCAATTTCAGGCAATTTTTTAGGGCCAAAAATGACAAGGGCAATAATTAAAATAAGAAATAATTCTTGTGTGCCAAAATTAAACATGCCTAATACCTCCTATTTCAATATAATTACTTAGTATGTGCTGCTTCATCCACATACCACTCTACTGGATCATGAGTCAACACCGCACCTGGTAAACAGTGGTCTACACGGTCCTCCCAAGAATATTCTTCATATTCATTGCGTTGACGAAGCACCCGTGCTAGGGCCGCCTCTTTAGAGGACCCTACTACAGTAAACCACACAGATTTCGCGTTCACAAGCACAGGGAATGTTAAAGTAACCCGTTCCCACACTTTGCCATCTTTCACAGCCACGACCATACGATCACGTTCGTATAGTGCGTCCGATTTAGGGAACAAGGATGCTGTATGTCCATCATCACCTAATCCCAACAGCACTAAGTCAATCGCTTCTTTTTCCGTACGCTTCAAGACCATTTTCACTTCTTGCTCATACTTATCTGCCGCTTCTTCCACAGTGCCATCATTCGTTGGCACTGGATAATAGTGGGCAGCCCCCATGATATTACCAAACAGACGATCTTTCGCGCGCCCAAAATTATTATCTGGGTTAGATTGCGGAACAAAACGTTCGTCCACCCACAAGAAAAAAATATGTTCCCAATCGATACGATTGGTGTATGCATCAGAATCTAATAAAGAAAACAATGCATTCGGTGTCGTCCCACCAGATACAGCTACGACGCATGTTCCCGTGTCTGCGATACATGCATTAGTATACTCTAACAATCGATCGGCCACTGCTTTTGCCACGTCATCTCCCGTAGGAAATGCATGAATTATATCTCTCGCCACCGCCAAGATCCTCCTTCTAATAACGCTTCCGCTTCTTTTGGCCCTTCACTGAAAGCTGGATAGAAACACAACGGTGTTGTTTCCTCATTTCGTTCCCATGCCTCAATTAACGGTTTAAATAAACGCCAAGATTTTTCTACCGCATCATTGCGCACAAATAAAGTTTGGTCCCCTAATAGACCATCTAGAATTAGTCTTTCATACGCATCTGGAATATCTGCTAATTCCTTAGAGTTGCTATAGGAAAAATCCATTTCTAATGTATTAACACTCAATTTAGAGCCTGGAGATTTCACCTCTAAGGACAATCCCATACCTTCATTAGGTTGCATACGAAGCACTAATACATTCTGATTAAAGTCTTTCGCATGGAATGGTTTGAAAATGGAGTGTGGAATTGGTTTGAAGGTAATGGCAATTTCACTAGATTTTTTCGGCAACCGTTTACCTGTTCGCAAATAGAACGGCACATCACGCCATCTCCAGTTATCAATAAATAATTTTAATGCTACATAAGTCTCTGTGGTGGACATAGGCGGCACATTGTCTTCCTTACGGTATTCAATGGCTGGACGCTCTTCCATAGTAGAGTCCGTATATTGACCACGCACAGCCACATCGCCTAGGTTTTGACGTTGTAAGCTACGAATGGAAGAAATTAATTTAGCGATTTCATCACGATAATCATTTGCATTAAAGTTCGCTGGTGGTTCCATGGCAATCAAAGACAAGACTTGAACCATATGGTTTTGCACCATATCACGCAAAGCCCCAGCCCCATCATAATAACCCGCTCGTTTTTCTACGCCTAATTCTTCTGCCACTGTAATTTCTACACGCTCAATGTATTTACGGTTCCACAATGGTTCAAAAATAGCATTGGCAAAACGAAGCATCAAAATATTCTGCACCGTTTCTTTTCCCAAGTAATGGTCAATACGATAGGTTTGTTCTTCCGTAATGTATTTCTTCAACGCTCCATCTAAGGCGATAGCACTTTCTAAATCGTGACCAAATGGTTTTTCAATGATCACGCGAGACCAAGAACCTACTTCTTCTAATAGCTTCGCTCCATGTAATTCACGAACGATAGGTTCAAATAACTCTGGTGGCATAGCTAGATAAAACAATGCATTCCCACCCGTACAATGTGCCTCTGCTACACGCTCTAACTCTTCACGGAGTGCCACATAGGTAGCTGGCTCCGTATATTGTCCCGACACATAGGAGAAGCGTTCAATAAATTGACGTTCTTCTTCCGTTGGTTCACGGTCGCCTAATATGGATACTTTTACTTGCTCACGAAATTCCTCATGACTCATAGATGTGCGAGCTACCCCCACAACAGCAACCTTCTGTGAAAGTAAGCCTCGTTGAAACAGGGAATAAATCGCCGGCAATAATTTACGTTTTGTCAGGTCTCCAGAAGCGCCAAAAATAACGATGGCACCTGCACCTGGTGTATGTTCGATACATAATTCTTCTTTTAAATTATAGGACACATTCATGGTGAATCTCCTTTACATCATTTCCCTATGGAAATACTAATACTGTATCTTTTATTATAGCATAAACATCGCCCTTGACAATGGTTATCCCATTTTGACATTTTTCTTTCAATAGGATATAATAAATAAGTACAATTTGTGCAAAGTATTTATTAAACTATGAGGTGATTATCACATGGCAACGAGAAGAGAAGCACGATTTAAGTTATGCC
>CAUQUX010000142.1:0-3468 GCA_963521235.1 uncultured Veillonella sp.
CACAACGAGCTGTCTTAGCTATTGCACTAGTGGGGCTTATGGGAGTAACACATTGGTGGCTATCGCAACATGAAACAGGGAATACAACGAACACTCCTGTCATTGACACGAAGGTGGAAGTACAACCAAGTAAGGTCAACCCTCCAATGGTTGAAAAAGAAGTACCACCTAGAGAGCAATCAGAAACAAAGGTAGTGGAAACCGTGGTAGAACAGAATCATGTGGTGACTACGCAACCAACTGTGGAGGCAACACGAGGGCCTTCCATTAGTTCAAAAGACATGTTACATGCAGTGCAAGCTGGTGGACGTATTTTGCGAGATTAGCACCTTTTATATTCTAAGGAGGAACATATATGAAGGGAAACCTACCTTGTAAGAAATTTTTAACTTTTGCAGTCCTAGCAGCAATCAGTGCAACTCCAGTGTTTGCTGACAATGCTACGACAACGGAAAGTGGCAAAACCATTGCTAAATTATCCATGGCGGATTTAGGAAAGCAAAATACTACACGCCAAGAAACAGTGGCTGCTGGCGATGCGACGACAGAGGCAGCGATTGCAGCAGCTCGTGAAGGATTATCGGAAGCGGCACAACGTGATGCGATTGAGGAACAACGTAAACGTGTAGATAACTCTTCATTAGCAACTAATGATAAAGAAGTAAAAACCATCACAAAAGCAGGTGGTGATAAATTAGAAGAAGCACAAGCGGCAGGTGTGGAAACAGCGATTCCGCAAGTACAAGCTCGTTATTTCACATCGTTAACAGAAACAGAATTACAAAAATATGTAGGTAAAACAATTACACATATCTCTATTGAAGGTCTTGATGCAGCTAATCAACCAGCATTCCTATCCTTGTTGCAAGGTAAAATTGGCGATGCTGTCACTGTAGAAGGCATTTCTAAAGAAATTGCTAATTTAGGCGGTTCTGGTGTTCTTTCAGAAATTACACCAGTGTTCACAGAAGTGCCAGAAGGTGTGAAAGTAGCCTACCATGTAACGTTAAACCCTGTGATCAAAGGTGTATCTGTAGAAGGTAATACCGTATATAAAACAGATGTCTTGGTGAGCTATTTAGGCGTGCAACCGAACACTATTTTAAATACAATTTCAGTGGGTGAAAAAGTACAAGGTATCAACGCAGCATACCAACGTGACGGCTATATTTTAGCCCATGTAAAAGACATGGCTGTCGATGATAATGGTGTATTACATGTATCTGTGGTAGAAGGCATTGTAGAACGTATTACTCCACATGGTAATAAAAAGACTAAAGATCGTGTTATCACTCGTGAATTTAACCAAAAAGTGGGTCAACCATTCAATAAATTCTTGGTGCGCCGTTCTGTAGAAAAAGTGTATAACTTAGGTTTCTTTGATGATGTAAACGTACGTTTAACACAAGGTTCCACAGAAGAAACGGTGAACATTGAAGTGGACGTACTAGAACATAAAACAGGTACAATTACATTAGGTGCAGGTTATTCTGATGCCGATGGATTTGTGGGCATCGTAGAAGTGGGTGAAGAAAACTTACGCGGTACCGGCGATAAAGTGAAAGTTCATTGGGAGTTCGGTGGTACAGCAGGTTACAAAAACTACTCTGTATCCTACTTGCGTCCATGGATTGATAGAAAAGGCACATCTTTAGGGGTAACCTACTACAATCAATTAAACGAATATACAGATTACAACGAAAAAGGACAATCGAAAGCTACCTATGACAGAAAATCTAATGGCTTTAATATTTCCTTAGGTCGTCAAACGGGTGAGTTTACTCGTGATTATGTCACATTAGAGCATCGTAAAGATACTTATGTTTGGGATACTAAAGATTCCAATGGTTTCCGGTATGATACAGATACAGATACACCACAAGGTCATCGTTGGAATAATGAGGGCTATAAGTTTGCTAGCACAGGATATATTAAACATAACTTCGGTACAACAAATAGCGTGAGCTGGCAAAAAGTATTTGACTCCCGTGATAATGTATATGAACCAAGTCGTGGTAAACGTTTATCCAGCACATTACAATGGGGTGGTCATGGCTTAGGCGGTGACTTCAACTTCTATAAATTCACTGGCGAAGCTAGAACGTATAAAAAAGTAGGCAATAAACAAGTATTGGCATTCCGTGGTCGTATCGGTTGGGCTGTTGGTGATCTACCATATAGCCAATTATATACAATCGGTGGTTCTGATTCTCTTCGTGCTTATGAGGATGATCAATATCGTGGTAAGAAAATGTATAACTTTACAGCAGAATATCGCTTCCCAATTTGGAATAAAGTAAGCGGTGCATTATTTACAGATTTAGGTGATGCATGGGATGCACCAAATGTACCTTGGTTTAAACATTCTAAAACATTTAATGTTTCTGTAGGTGCCGGCGTGCGTGTGACAACACCAATTGGTCCAGTACGTATCGACTATGGTATTAGTAAAGATCAAAAGAAATTCCACTTCAGCTTTGGTGGACAATTCTAATTCATGAAATTACAGCAATGGATAGGAGGGGCTCTTCTAATGGCAACATTAGGGATTCCCTCCGTCTATGGAACTCCTGTACAAACGGTGCATGTGGACCTGCACAGTACGACAGGAACGATTCCAACGGCCCTTAAGGCACGGATGGTTGCCAGTATTCAGGGGGCTGCTACGTATATGTTCCAAGGGAAAGAAGACTATCATATCAAGGAATCCTTAGATGCGTATACGATAGCCACGACAGATGTGGTGGACCGAATCCTCTATGGATATACGGTAAAAACTATCTCTATGGATGTTGGTGAAAGTATGTCGATTCACCTAGCCTTGGAACCCTATGGGAAGGTAGTGCAATCTTTGGAAACAAAGATAAACTATGGAAATATATCACCTTATGGACAATCGTTGATGAAGACGGATTTAGGTTCTATACAGCCACGGTTGGAGCAAATGCTCTTAGGGGCATCCTTAGACTCCTTGGATTGGATTACACCATTGGCACAAAAAGCCGTGCGTACAGAACTGGAAGGTGCTTTACCTGAGTTTACCCCACAAATTGATGTGGTAGGAGGCGATACAGCAAAGGCGACGGTGTACTTAGTTCCAAATGGAAATAGTGTTAGTCGTACAGCGGTGACGATTCAATCTAATACATTGCCGAGCGTGTTCTTTTATACTATGCGTCAATACTACGAAAAAAAACTGCGTCAATTAGAAGGCTTACCAGTGTCCTTTGTAAGACGTCATCAAATGATGATAGAAAAAGAGATACAAGGTGAACTCAACAAAAGTCGTGGTGTTACGCAGTTTGGTGTAACGATGATTCCCACCTTGGAAGTGGGGTCAGAGACGACCTTGCAAATTCATGTAGATTCCTCTAAGTATATTCTTCGAGGGGAAGGCTATTTGGATATGGGGCGTGGCGTAGATTCCGTAGGATTACGGTTGTACACGGGGGTTCATGATGGACCGCA
>CAUQUX010000143.1:0-3465 GCA_963521235.1 uncultured Veillonella sp.
GGTCAATTATTAATTACAGCAGACCATGGAAATTCTGAGGTTATGGTAGACCATACCACAGAGATTCCGCATACGGCGCATACGACGAACCCGGTGCCACTGATTTTAGTGGGAGCCCTAGAGGGTGTGACATTGCGACCAGGTCGGCTTTGTGATTTAGCACCAACCATGTTGGCATTAGGGGGCATTGAGCAGCCTGAAGCTATGAGTGGTGAAAGTTTGTTAGTACAATAAGGAGAAGTAACATGGCAGTAATTACTGATGTATACGCAAGAGAGATTATGGATTCCCGTGGCAATCCAACAGTAGAAGTAGAAGTGTATTTGGAAGACGGAACGATTGGCCGTGCAGCGGTTCCATCTGGAGCGTCTACTGGTCAATTTGAAGCGGTAGAATTGCGTGATAGCGAGTCTCCACGTTATTTAGGTAAAGGTGTATTGCAAGCGGTAGCAAACGTGAACGACATCATTGGACCTGCTATCTTAGGGTTCGATGCATCTGAACAAGTGGCTATCGATGGCTTGATGATTGAGTTAGATGGTACACCGAATAAAGCGAAATTAGGCGCGAATGCGATCTTAGGCGTATCCATGGCAGTAGCTCGTGCAGCGGCTGAATCCTATGATTTGCCATTGTTCCAATACCTTGGTGGTACGAATGCAAAAGAATTACCAGTGCCAATGATGAACATTTTAAATGGTGGGGCTCATGCGGATAACAACGTGGATATCCAAGAGTTCATGATCATGCCAATTGGTGCATCTAGCTTTATGGAAGCATTGCGTTATTGTGCCGAAGTATATCATACATTAAAAGGTGTATTGAAAGCCAAAGGATTGGCAACTGGTGTAGGTGACGAAGGTGGTTTCGCTCCTAATTTAGGATCCAATGAAGAAGCCTTACAAGTGATTACAGAAGCTGTGGAAAAAGCAGGTCTTGAAGTAGGTAAAGATATTGTATTTGCTATTGATGCAGCATCTTCTGAATTCTTCAAAGATGGCAAGTATCACTTAGCTGGTGAAGGCAAAGTAAAAACAGCTGCTGAAATGGTAGAATACTATGCAGAACTTTGTGAAAAATATCCTATTTACTCCATCGAAGATGGTTTAGCAGAAGAAGATTGGGAAGGTTGGAAGTTATTGACAGATCGCCTTGGTAAAACTGTTCAATTAGTAGGTGACGATTTATTCGTAACGAACACAGAACGCTTGTCCCGTGGTATCAAAGAAGATACAGCGAATGCGATCTTGATCAAAGTGAACCAAATCGGTACGTTGACAGAAACATTCGATGCTATTGAAATGGCAAAACGTGCAGGCTATACAGCTGTAATTTCTCACCGTTCTGGTGAAACAGAAGATTCCACAATTGCTGATATTGCTGTAGCAGTAAATGCTGGACAAATCAAAACTGGTGCCCCAGCTCGTTCCGAACGCGTAGCGAAATACAATCAATTACTTCGCATTGAAGACATGTTGGCAGAAACGGCTCAATACCGTGGTAGCGATGTGTTCTATAACATCAAGCGATAAGAATATGTGAAAATGAAAAAGGACCCTGCGGGGTCCTTTTTGTATAAAACCTATATGTACTTTCCGTATACTGCGGGAAGTTCTTGTAAGAACAAACTATAATTAGGCGCTTGACGTTGGTTTAATACGGCAAGAATAGTAATCGTATGATGTATTTCGTTGATACTATAATAAATATCATATTTCTCAAAAGAATAGATATGATATATATTTTTAGTATATTTAGATACATTTAGAACACGATATCGATGCGGTAGATATGATAAACTTTCTATAGCTTTATAAATTTTATGCGAAGTGTATTTAGCTGTTTCTACTGAAAAAGATTCAGCTATATAACAATAGATATTTAATAAATTGTATTCTGCAAATGATGAAAGTTGTACACCATAGGTTTCCATAATTATTCTCCTAGTAAAGTAGTGAAAAATTCTTTAGCAGAACGTCCATGACCGTTGTTTGCTTCTTCGACTCCACGAGATAAAATATCTTCTAGTTCTGAAGGGCTAAAGTCAGCTGTACTAAGAGGTGGTGTATTTAATTTTAAATCAAATGGAAGGCCTTTATGTAATATAATTTGTCGGTAAAATAAATCAATAGCGACAGCGCGACTAAGTCCAAGGTCTTCTAAAATAGATTCAGCATGTTGCTTCACATTTTCATTAATTCGGACATTAACACTAGCAGATTTCATGATGGTCTCCTTTCTGTTTATTATATTAATTAAATTATAAACTGTTGTATTGCAATATGCAACATAAAATAATACATGGAATATAAAATAACTAGGTAGTAGTTTGTGATATAATATAGTTAAGAAAAGGAGAGCCATTAACGTGTGTTCGGCGTTAGGCTCATCTGAGGAATGAAAAAAGATGATACCTAACGTGTTGAGGCGTGGTAGTCCTCAGGTGTTAGGTATTTTTATTGTCTATTTACATAGATCAATGATAGCACTCGCTTTGTTTTATACAAAGCGTTTATTTTTTGCGTAAAATCTGTGAAAGACGATATATATAATCTGTGATATAATAAAAAAGATTAATGCTGAATGCATTCTATAGAATTTTAAGTAAAGGTGAAAGGATTAGGAAAGGAGGAGTAGGGTGTACAACAATTTTGAAGTGATTGGGGCATTTGCATTGTATTTAGGCCTCATGATGTACATCGGGGTATATTATTACCGCAAGTCTAATAGCTTAGACGACTATATTTTAGGAGGTCGCCAGCTAGGCCCCTGGATCACGTCCATGAGTGCGGAAGCATCAGACATGAGTGGATGGATGTTGATGGGTTTACCTGGATTTGCCTACTCAACAGGGATATCGGCGTTATGGATTGCCATTGGTTTGGCTTTGGGAACGTGGCTGAACTGGGTGTTCGTATCGAAACGATTACGCAACTACACAGAGGTAGCGAATAATAGTTTGACTATACCGGATTATTTGAAAAACCGTTTTCATGATACATCAAGAATTGTGCCGGTTGTGTCAGCTATCTTCATCGTTATTTTCTTCTTAATTTACACGTCTTCCGGATTTGTGGCAGGTGGTAAATTATTTAATACTATCTTTGGACTAGATTACATGACATCCCTCTTTATTACAGCAGGGGTAGTTATTTTCTACACGTTCCTAGGTGGTTTCCTAGCCGTAAGTTGGACAGACTGTATCCAAGGTATGATGATGTTCTTCGCCATCCTATTGGTACCTGTGACGGCAGCCATGTATTTAGGTGGTCCTGTGGAAACATCTCAATTAATTGCTACGGAGTTCCCAGCAGGCTTGTCCATTTGGGGACCGGAACAAGATACTTTCACCTTGGTGGTAGGTATCATTTCTAGCCTAGGATGGGGGCTTGGTTACTTTGGTCAACCTCATATCTTAGTGCGTTTCATGGCGATTTCCGATGCGAAAGAATTGAAAAAAGCTAC
>CAUQUX010000144.1:0-3459 GCA_963521235.1 uncultured Veillonella sp.
ATGGGCTCAATGCAGTGTCGATGATATCAACGCCAGCTTCTACTGCTTTTAAGTACGTAGCAGATGCTAAACCGCAAGTGAAATGGCTGTGTAAATCGATATCGAATTTTTCGCCAAATTCTTTGCGTAAGTCTTTTACTAAGGATTCTGCATCGTATGGAGCTAATAATCCAGACATATCTTTGATGCAAAGGGAATCAATACCCATTTCTTTTAACTCACGAGCTACTTGTACGAAGCTTTCGTTAGTGTGTACAGGGCTGATTGTGTAAACCATAGTACCTTGTACATGAACGCCTGCTTTGTTACCTGCTTCGATAGCAGCACGCATGTTGCGAGGATCGTTCAATGCGTCGAAAATACGGATGCGGTCCATGCCGTTTTCTTTTGCTTTGCGAACGAATGCTTCTACTACATCATCAGCATAATGTTTGTAACCCAATAAGTTTTGGCCACGAAGTAACATTTGTAATGGTGTGTTTTTTAAATTTGCTTTTAATGTACGAAGACGTTCCCATGGGTTTTCGTCTAAGAAACGGATACAGCTATCGAATGTAGCGCCACCCCAGCATTCCAAAGCATCATAACCAATTTCATCCAATTGTTGTAATGCTGGAAGCATATGGCTCATACGCATACGTGTTGCCAAAATAGATTGATGGCCATCACGAAGAACTGTTTCTACTAATCTTACTCTTTTTGCACTCATAATCCTTCTCCTTCACATTGACCCTTCCCTATCAAGACTCTACCACCTGATAGAAGGGGAATTATTAAATACATGAGTAACAGTTATCTCATGTATAATGTACATACCTATATTAGACTACTAAACGTGACATTTGTCAACCAAAGTACATGCTTTTTAGTCATATGAATTTTATCGATGTACTACCATGTTTCTCCACTATTTTAGAGGGATTTCCACATATATATGACGATATTCATTGTCAACTGCATCGTGTTTATTTGACTTTTTTAGGCGATGTTTCTAGCACAATATGATTGCCATTTCGTTTGACTTGAACGGAAAAGTCCTTGACTTCATCTTTAAAATAATCCATTTTTATAGCGAACAATAACTTGCCTATTTCTGTTTTTATCCGTTCTGTTAAAAACTCTTGATAAAAGTCATCCTCACTTTTTTGCTCTTTTGGCTTTGCCACACCTTTGTTACCTACTTTGGCATCATCTTTCAATATGGCAGTCTCAAAGGTTTCTTCTTCTACAAAGCCTTTCAGCATATCTTCATCGCTCAAGCCTTTTTGGATCTTAAACTTTGCCATTTTCCACTTTCTCCTTTCCATATCTTCTGTAATTTTGTTTCTATTATGACTAATTGTTATAGCATTTTAGGAAATACAGTGAATTTTATTACTGAAAGTTATGAAATATGTCTATTTTTTACTTCTTTTTCTCTGTGGAAGTCGTATCTTTAGAAGCTTCTTTATCTTTTAAGATAGAATCCACCGTTATTTCCGTCAATTCTGTTGGGTTATCATAGGTATAAATTTTATTAAAACCTACCCCCAGTTTACCTTCATAGGCCTCTAAGGCACGATTTTTATCATCCACTTTAACAATGTAAATCAGTTGCCCTTGGGTCACGCCAATTAAGCGGAATTTTCCTGGAGGGTTGATGGCACGCCAACCACCTTCTGTACCATTGAACATGAATACATCTCCAGTACGTACATTGTCATAGAAGAAGCGATCTTCGTTATAGAACATGCCAATGCGACCAATATCGGAGGCTTGCATATACACACGACGTGTATCATAGTTCGCATCCGTACGGTATACACGGTAGGCCCCATCCCCCACACGGACTTTCATATACACTACATTGGTTGCCGCAGAATATGCCACATCCGTAATCCGTGACCCTCTTGGGACCGTATTGATAGTTGTATCAATTTCATGATCTGGTGCTTCAGGGTCAATACGGGCTAGTACAATATCATCATGCTTGCCACCGAATAAACCAACAATGGCTAAATTACGATCCGACATCCATTCAAAATAGGATACTTCTCGTTCTTTTAAATCTAGCGTAACTGGCGCTTCTTTGCCCGCCGTGTAGATATCTACTCGATTCTGTTCCACCACTGCCATATATTTATGATCGTGGGAATAATAGCGCGTTCCCTCTTTCACGTCAGGAAAGTTCTTATCTACTTCTTCCCCATTGGTGACCTGAAAGTTCGTGGTAGGCGCTAAGTATACTTGGTCTAAATAATAATAGACCCCGCCTTGTAAAACTAAGCCCAACAAAAAGGCTGTCGTTACTTTTCCAAAGGTTTTCATAGACTCTCCTATTTCACGATAAATACAGTAGGAATCATGCGTTCACCAAGCAAATCAGCTGGTTTATTCACAGTTTTACCATTGTAGAACAAGGTCGTACTAGAACCGCCATCTAGGTTCGCCGCAATGACAGCCCCTTCTTGGTATAAAATATCTTGCACATCACGCAAGGTTGCCCCTGCAGAGTAGGCTTGACGACCATCGATAACTAAAAATATGACTGTGCCATCTTTCTTTTGGGCAATGGCTGTTCTAGGTCCAATACCCCAGCCACCATCACCATCAGTAATCATCTTCTTACCATTCACGATAAGAGGAGGTCCAAAGGTCAAACCTTCTTTGACACCCATTTCTTTTAATTCCCGTTTATTGTACGTGCCCGCAATAAGATTGCCTGCTTTTGTAAATCCAATAAAATCTACATCTTCATCGGGACCTACCTCTTTACCAATGACATAGTCCCCATCATGAACGATAAATCCATAGGGAGAACGTCCTGTTCCTGTCCCATTCGGATCGTGGAAACCACCGCCGTTGATAGCGGCTACTGCCCCATTGAGGCGAGCAATATTGCTAGTGGTTTCTCCTTTTTCATTCAATTGTGGTGCCGTTGCCACTTGGATACGACGTGGATCTGGAATTTCTAACAAATATCCCGTATACCGATTGGACTCGATCTTACGTAAATTCAAGGATGTATCTTCTTTCACATCAAACTTGAACAATTCTTGGTTTTCACCAGTACCTACCGTCCCTACAATTTTCTGTATTTCTTCAGGCGTATAGAGCCACGTAATATAATGTGGATGGCGAGACCGCAAAATCGCCCCTACGACGGTACGTTTAATATTGTCAAAGGGACCAAACAACACCACGATAGGCGATGTAATAGCCGTAAATATAAACATGAGAAGGATAAACTTTACCCATCCTTTTCTAAAAAAAGAACCCATATAATATGCTCCTTATTGATTCATATCCTTTTGCAGAGAAGCTGTTATTCCATTGTCAACAGCAGTCATTCATTGCATAGGGCATGTGTAAATGCTTTAAGATTTAAGATTTTAAGATTCTAATACTCGTAACGTGTCTAGGCGACTAGCAATAGAAACGCCTTCATAGTTGAACGTAGGATACACCTCTTGTAAGGGC
>CAUQUX010000145.1:0-3382 GCA_963521235.1 uncultured Veillonella sp.
CCGTAGCAGGCGCCGTGTTCTCCATTATCCATAACTTTACAGGCTCTATCTTTGCAGGCATTTGCCGTCGCAATGATTCTAAAAGTACACACTAATCTGAAAGTTAAGGTGCTTTGGGTACTAGTGGATTAGACAATTACATATCTATTAGAAACGTCATGTACTTTCATAGTTTGTTATAAGATGAAAGTAGGTGGCGTTTTTTTACTTTACTAAGAAAATGAATACACAGATATGGCGGTATTGAGAGGAAATATATTCTGTTGAAGCCGTGTTTGAAGAAATAGAAAAAGCGACAGACTGATTTACATATTGTATTTCAGGGCTCTGTCGCTTTTTATTGCAAATTATATAAATTTTAAAAGTTGATGTAGTGTATGGGGCTTGTTATTATAGGATTTTGTAACACGAGTATTAAATGGTTTGAAATGATTTCAGTAGGTGTCTTTTTTATGCCAATTTAAATAAAAGTAGTAAATATGCATTTATTTTAAAAGTATTAATTGGAGTTGTTGGTTAAACCCTTTTAGACATTAAAGTTAAGATTTCTTTAGAATCAGTTAATTGTCGTCCAGGAAGTACTTGGTTTGGTATACGATCCTGTTCAGCTTTATCTAACGCCGTAACAAAACGTTCTACACTATCTGGGGTAGATACAACGAAGTTGTGAGTGATACTTGAAGTGGACATAGTAACACCTCCTAATATTTTTCATACGTATGGTATTTGAAATCAGTTGATAAGAAAGAAAATCCGCGTTATTTATTGATATAATTATAATGATTGATAGAAAGACTCGTCAATATATAAAAATGCACTATATTATGGCAGTGTAAAATATGTGTTAAACCGTGTCGCAATATACGACACATTGATGTATACTATGTATAAAGGAAGGTGATGGATATGGCACTAGCAAAGACAAGTAATGTCAATGTAAGAATTCAATCGCATATAAAACAACAAGCAGAACAAATTTTAGAGATGATAGGCATTTCTCGGGCAGCAGCTATTGATATGTTTTATAGACAAATTATTTTAAATAAGGGTATTCCGTTCCCATTGACAATACCTAAAGAGTTACCAATACATGAGAATATGGATGAAAGTACATTTAATGCTTTGATGGAAACAGGGTACTTACAGGCAGTACGAGGGGAAACATATTCTGTTGCAGAAGTATTTGAAGAGCTAGAACGAGGCCTATAATGGAAACGTATAAGGTAAGAATTGCAAAACAAGCAAAACAGCATCTTATACTTATACGAGATTATATTGCCACAGGATTACAACAGCCTAGTATTGCAAAGGAAATAGTTGCACTAGTAAAGTCAGAGATATACTCATTAGAATATATGCCACATCGTATAAAGTGTATTGATGAACAACCGTGGAGAGATTTAGGATTTAGAAAAATTAGAATAAAAAACTATTATGTTTATTTTGGATTAATGAAAATGAAAAAGAAGTTGTAATTATCGCTATAGTTTATGTAAGAATGGATCAAGCGAAGCAATTAGAATTATTATAGTTTTAACATTTATAATAATTAAATTAATTTTTCTTATGGAATGATTACTATGGTATATTACTAACTTCTAAGAAATAGAGCCATTTCCTTGTAAAATCCTAAAATAAAGTATATAATAGACTGTCGTAGTACGATTTGTACAAATATTAGGAATACCCTACTTAAGTAGATAAAGGAGTATAGAATGATTCGTGAAAATCTTCGCAATGTGGCGATTATCGCCCACGTTGACCATGGTAAAACAACATTGGTAGACGCATTGCTTAAACAAAGCCATATTTTCCGTGATAATGAAAAAGTTGCTGAGCGTGTAATGGACTCTAACGACTTAGAACGTGAAAGAGGGATTACGATCCTTTCCAAAAATACAGCAGTTATGCATAACGATGTAAAAATTAACATCGTGGACACACCGGGCCATGCTGACTTCGGTGGTGAAGTAGAACGTGTATTGAATATGGTTGACGGCGTATTGTTATTGGTAGACTCTTTCGAAGGTCCAATGCCACAAACGAAATACGTATTGCGCAAAGCTTTGGAACAAGGGTTGAAACCAATTGTGGTTATCAACAAAATTGACCGTCCTGACCAACGTGTTCATGAAGTAGAAGACGAAGTATTAGAATTGTTCATGGAATTGGAAGCAGACGACGATCAATTGGACTTCCCAGTGGTATACGCATCTGCTCGTGATGGCATTGCGAAGGCATCCATGGAAGATGATTCCACAGATATGACTGCATTATTCGATGTATTGATCAAAGAAATTCCTGCTCCACAAGGCGACATCGATGGTCCATTACAATTCATGGTAACTACCCTTGACTATGATGATTTCGTAGGTAAAATTGCAGTAGGTCGTATCGTTCGTGGGCGCATGAAAACTAATCAACAAGTGGTGTTGATGAATGGTGAAAGCACTCGTAAAGGTAAAATCGGCCGTGTGTACACATACAATGGCTTAAATCGAGTAGAAACAGATGAAGCAGGCATGGGCGACATCATCGCTTTCGTAGGTATCGATGACATCAACATCGGTGAGACTGTAGCGGATGCAGAAAATCCAGAAGCACTACCAACAATCTCTATCGATGAGCCAACATTATCCATGATGTTCTCCGTTAATAACTCTCCATTCGCAGGCCGTGAAGGTGACTATGTAACAAGCCGTCATTTACGTGACCGTTTGTTCAAAGAAGTAGAAACTAACGTATCTATGCGTGTAGAAGAAACAGATTCTCCGGACTCTTTCAAAGTATCTGGCCGTGGCGAATTGCATTTGGCTGTATTGATCGAAACTATGCGCCGTGAAGGTTACGAATTACAAGTGGGTAAACCTCGTGTAATTTTCAAAGAGATTAATGGTCAAAAATGTGAACCATTGGAGCATTTAACTATCGACGTGCCACAAGAATTTATGGGCGCTGTTATGGAAAACTTAGGTGTTCGTAAAGCTGAGTTAATCAACATGGTGGAATTAGCTGGTTACTTACGTATGGAATTCGTAGTGCCTGCTCGTGGTTTGATTGGTTTCCGTGCACAATTCTTAACAGCTACAAAAGGTAATGGTATCATGAACCATGTATTCCATGGCTATGCACCATATAAAGGAGATATCCCAGGCCGTACGCGCGGTGCCTTGGTAGCTTTCGAAGACGGTGAAACTACACCATATGGCTTGAACTCTGTACAAGACCGTGGTACTTTATTCTTGGGTGCTAACGTGCCAGTATACACAGGCCAAGTTATCGGCGAAAATGCTCGTGAAAACGACATGGACGTAAACCCTAATAAAAAGAAACATGTTACTAACATGCGTTCTAGCTCCTCTGATGAGGCAGTTCGTTTAAC
>CAUQUX010000146.1:0-3354 GCA_963521235.1 uncultured Veillonella sp.
ACCTGGCACCATTATACTTGTTATCGGCGAATCTTCTTCGCGAGATTACATGAAAATGTACACGCCAGATTTTCCATACGATGATACACCATGGCAAGGATCCTTATACCAAAATCCAAACTTCAATGTTTTTAAACATGCTTACTCTTCCTACGTACAAACGGTACCCACTTTGGAACGTGCTTTAACTGAACGTAATCAATACGAAGATAAACCTTTCTTTGATGCAGCCACCATCATTGACGTAGCAAAAAAAGCAGGCTATCATACCTCCTGGTTATCTAATCAAGGTGTCTACGGTGAATATGATACGGCAATCTCGCTCATTGCTAAAGCCAGTGATACACCTCGATGGGCTCATGAATCCTACGCCTTTTCTGATCAATATGATGGGGCCTTATTACCACTCTTAAAAGAAGTCCCTAAGAACCAAAATAATTTCATCGTATTACATATCATGGGCAGTCATATTTATTACAATGACCGCTATCCACATGAATTCAGTAAATGGAAACAAGGTCCAAATCCTGAAGGAATTGAAGCCTATGCCAACAGCCAGCTCTATACAGATTGGTTATTGCAAGAGATTTATACCTATGCGAAGGAGAACTTAAACCTACAAGCTATGGTCTATTTCTCTGACCACGGTGAAAATATTAAAACATCCCATAATCCAGATATCTTCAATTTTGGAATGACACGGATACCTATGTGGGTGTACTTATCTCCAACATATCGTAGCGCTTATCCAGATACGGCAAACACCTTACGCAATCATGAACAACAATATTTCACCAATGATTTATTGTATGATATGTTAGTAGGTATCTTACATGCGCCATCTGGTAACTACGATGCCACACGAGATTTCTCTAATTCAGCGTATCGATTTAACGTCAACAACTTAACAACCATGTTAGGTACACAACCATTATCCTTAGATCCTGAGGCAAAATAAAATACTGAAAATACAGGCACCCACTATTGCGTTGGTGCCTTTTTCACGCGTATTTTTATATGTAAAAGTAGTCCTTTAGGAATAACTTTTACTAACCTTTCTAAATATATGATAGAACCATAGAAATACCCCTTGCATAAAGGTCTCTTGGTACCTTTCCTATAGTAAAAAAATATTGGGGACACTCTCTAGGAGCATCCCCAATACTATAGTTACCATCATTTTGCTTTGAAGAAGGCTCCATTAGAGCTTTTCTTAACTAGTTGTAAATGGTCATATAAACTTGTTTCTTTAAAATATATAGCATACTTAATAGGCACATATATTAAAGCGCGAGATAGTTTCTCTGGATCTTGTTCCAAATCAGTTGGTTTCACCATAGGCATAATGTTCTTCCCGTCTTCCCAAACACTTTCATGTTCTTTGTAATGAATATAGGAAGTCGTTCGCCCTAAGTAATAGGACAGAGACGTACGGTAGTTTCCATATTGATATACCTCTAATGGTGTACTGCCCTCAATCTCTGTGACCTCAGTAGCTAATTGTTTGCCAGATTGACTTTCAATCACTGGCTCCAAGGTAGGAACTAATGCCAAATAAAACACAATCGCACTCGTAGCCATACCACACACCATCACATGACCAGTTCGTCTGAACGCAGCATACACAATGCATATCACAAGTACAAGTAAACTACCCCAAATATACAATGTATGGAATGCAGGCACAGTCAATAGCGCCAATACAATCCCTAAGAGGAATGGAAATCCACCAAGAGCATATAATACAAATACGTTCCAAGTCATGGTATTCTCTTTATATGTTTCTATACAAGCATGAATCCCCATACCTGCCCACAATGATAATGGAATCATCATGATAAAAGTGTACGTAATATACTTCGTTGCCATACACGTGTAGAATACAATGGTTCCTACAAACCAAAAGATAGACCAATACCAGATATACGCATGTTTTTGTTCATTTACTCCACGTAACACGAAACTTGTCCAAGGCATCATGCATATTGGAAGTAAGGCAAAATACAAATACCACCAATTTTGCTCTGGGTGTTCTGGCACAATCGCTCTTGTCACATTATGTAATCCTAAGAATCCATCTACGAAGGCCGCACCATGAACCTGATACATATATCCATACCAAGGTGCTACCACAATGAGAAACGCCAATATCCCTTTCCAAGAAAAGACATATTTGAACCAATCCATACGACGATTCAAAGCTACGTAAAGGATTAAAATAATCCCTGGCAATACGATTCCCACAGGACCTTTCGTAAGCACCGCTAAGCCTGCAAACAGATAGGCATAGACCATATGTCGATGACTTTCACCAGTGACGCCACGGTATACATAATAAAAAATACCCAAGGAAAAGAGAAATAAATATCCATCTGTCACAACAGCGTGACCGATATACCAAAACTCTAAGGCCGTTCCTAAGGCAATGGCACTCCACATGGCAACACGTTCCACTTGATATATACTGAAAGCCATCCGATACATCGCCAACACAGTACAGGTGGAAATGAAAATGGATGGCAATCGTGCAGCCAAATCAGAGATACCAAACAAGGAATAGGACAAGATAAGTCCCCAATATGCCACGATTGGTTTATCAAACCAATACACGTCATAAATCATAGGCGACAAAAACTCTCCATGTTGCATCATAGTCACAGCTGATAAGGCATAGTTCGATTCCACTGTGTCAGTAATAGGCAGTGCCCACGCCATCCACAAGTAAAACAGAAACGTTCCTATCCCTAACCAAGCAAACCGTTTCCATGAAAATGTTTCTTGCATAGTAAAAAACCTCTGTATGTATAGTTTAGAAAAATAATTTACCCAACAAGCGCATCACTAACCAAGCTAGAATAATCACAAAGGCTCCCGCAATGATAAATTTAGCCAATGTAAATAGCACTAAAATAACCACAGTGGCCCCTAGTGCCAAGCCTGCTTTCCATTTCCAATTGAGGGCATTCCATAAGAATATCTTCATATTAGGGATGGTCTTAAATGTCGGTTGTTCCTGTTGAGATGTTTGATGATGAGGAGCATCGTACGTACGCCCCTCTTCATCTATGGTTGTTCCGTCAAAATCACGTAATTCTTCTTCTGAAAGAACGCGCGGTCCTTCTTCATACCTTTGTTCTTGACTCATAAGTTACTCCTATAGAGCTTGCAAATGTTTTTCCAATAATTCATTCACTACGCCAGGATTTGCTTTTCCTTTGGAAGCACGCATCACTTGACCTACCAAGAATCCGATGGCTTTACCTTTACCGGCTTTGAAATCTTCTACAGATTTTGGATTGTCTGCAATGACTTGTTTTACGATTTCTTCAATAGCTCCTGTATCTGTAATTTGTA
>CAUQUX010000147.1:0-3349 GCA_963521235.1 uncultured Veillonella sp.
GTTTTGTAAGAGTATAATACATTTGTGACAAGTGAATAAAAAATGAGAAGGAACTCTGTTATAATGAAGTTGCTTAATCCAAACATTACAACAAAAGGAGTTCCTTCTCATGCATTCTATTATAACTGAAGAATTAAGATTTCGTAAACGAGTATGTGAATATGCTATAAAGTATGGAAATAATGCTGAAGCTGCACGCCGTTATCATACTAGTAGACAACAAGTACAACGTTGGGTGAAGCGTTTCGACGGGACTATCGATTCACTTCGATTGTATAGTCGTAAACCACATTCTCATCCTAATCAACACACTGAGGAAGAACTAGCACTTATCAAGCGTATGCATTCTAAGTTTAAACATGAAGGGCTGTCTCAAGTATATGTTGAGGCAAAAAAGCGTGGTTATAAACGCTCATATGGCTCTATGTGCCGACAAATAAGGTGTCACATTAAAGAGAAAAAGGTTGTTAAATCTGTTCCAAAAAGCAAGTGGAAACCAGATCTAGTAACATATCCAGGAGAAAAGGTTCAGATTGATATAAAATACGTACCTCGCGAGAGTTTAGCCTTTTCAACACAAGGAAAATCTTACTATCAACTTACAGCTATTGATGAGTTTTCTAGAAAGAGAATTCTAAAAATTATAGATGAAAAAAGTGTTACTAATACAAGTCGGTTCTTATTAAATTTAGAAGCCAAAATGGGATTTCCTATTCATACAATACAAACAGATAATGGTCGTGAATTTACAAACTATGGAGTAAAAGATCGAGAGTGTTTATTTGATATTGTATTAAAAAGATTAGAAATAGAGCATAAAACGACAAGACCATTTTCTCCGTGGCAGAATGGAAAGGTAGAGCGCAGTCATCGAATTGATAGTGAGAGATTTTATTCTCGTAAGTTTAATAGTATGGAGAGTTTTCTAAAAGCACATAGTCGATATGCTAATAGATATAATAACATTGCACAAAAAGTCTTAAACTTTAAATCACCAAACCAAGTTATAACAGAGTACTTTATGAATCAAAAGGCATAAGTATTTGTCACAAATGTTTGATTACTCTAGAATTAGATTGATAATCTTAGGGGTTTTTACTTGATGAGAAAGCCTAAAAAATAGTATAATAATCGTTAGTATATAACAGTGTGACGAATATGGTTATACATGAACATAACCATTTTGATATAAGAAATGTAGGAGGAATTCTTTTGGAAAAGCTCGTTATTAAAGGCGGTAATCAGCTGAATGGTCGCGTGCGCGTTAGTAGTGCGAAAAATGCGGTGTTGCCTATTATTGCAGCTACTTTATTAGCATCAACACCGAGTAAATTATTGGAAATTCCAAATTTAGAGGATGTTGGTACCATCTCCCAAGTTATTGAGTCTTTGGGCGTTAAGATTACACGAAACGAAGCTGATGATGAAATTATCTTCGATGCATCCATGTTGACGGCTACCGAAGCTCCTTATGAATTGGTACGCAAAATGAGAGCATCCTTCCTTGTGATGGGTCCATTATTGGCTCGCAAAGGGGAAGCTAAGATTTCTATGCCTGGTGGTTGTGCTATTGGTGCGCGCCCTATCGATTTACATTTAAAAGCGTTTGAAGCGTTGGGTGCAAAAATTGAAATCACAGAAGATTATGTATATGCACATGCTCCAGAGGGCTTACAAGGCACTCAAATTTACTTGGATTTCCCAAGTGTAGGGGCTACTGAAAATGTAATCATGGCTGCTTCTATGGCTCAGGGTAAAACAGTTATTGAAAATGCTGCAGAAGAACCAGAAATCGTTGATTTAGCTACATTCTTGAATGCGATGGGGGCCAATATTCGCGGTGCAGGTACGAATGTGATTCGTATTGAAGGTGTAGAATCCTTGCATGGTGCTATTCATACCGTTATTCCAGATCGTATTGAAGCTGGTACATATTTAATTGCTGCGGCTATGGCTGGCGGTGATGTATTCGTAGAAAATGCGTTACCAGAACATTTGAAACCAGTAGTAGCTAAATTGAAAGAAGCAGGCGTTACCGTAGAAGAAGATATTGACGGTATTCGTGTTATTAGCACTGGCAAAGGCTTAAAAGCTGTAGATATTAAAACATTACCATACCCTGGATTCCCTACAGATATGCAAGCTCAATTTATGGCGTTCACTACTATTGCGGAAGGCACAAGTACAGTAACAGAAACTGTATTTGAAAATCGTTTTATGCATGTTGCTGAATTGCGTAAGATGGGGGCTCATATAGATATTGATAATCGACAAGCTATCGTAGAAGGGATGCAATCCTTACATGGCGCTGTTGTGAATGCAACTGATTTACGTGCTGGGGCGGCTTTAGTTTGTGCAGGCTTAGCTGCGGAAGGTACAACAGAAATAGGTCGTTTACATCATATCGCTCGCGGTTCTGAGGATTTAGTGGGTAAATTGAAAAGGTTAGGTGCCGATATTGTTCGGGTTGACGAATAAGAACAAAAGGCCAAAACAGAATACAAAGAAACGAAGCCGGCGTAAACAAGTGCCGGCTTTGCGTCGCAGTCAAGATAATGATGCAAAAGCTAAAAAAGAGTCGGTTGTAGAGCGCACTTCACGAGCTGCTATGGTCAAGGTAACGGAATTACGCCGTAAAGAGCGTCGTCAAAAACGGACGAAACCGATTGCAAAGACCACTCCAGCTATGACATTGAAGCGTATTGTATCCCCTCAGAATGTAGGAGAAACGGTGTTTAAATTTGGTCGTTCCCTTACATTTGATTTGGGTATCGATTTAGGTACAGCCAATGTTTTAATCTATGTCAAGGGCAAAGGACTTGTTCTAGATGAACCTGCTTGTGTAGCGAAAGATACTCGGACTGGCGATGTATTAGCAGTAGGTGAAAGCGCACGTCGCATGATAGGTCGAACACCGACGGGGATTGAGGTCATACGACCTGTGCAAGCAGGTGTTATAGCGGATTATGACATGACAGAATTTATGCTCAAGTATTTTATTCGTTCTGTTGTTCCTGCATCGCGTCTCATGAAAACACGTATCGTTGTTTGTGTTCCATCGGGAATTACTCCCGTTGAAAAACGTGCTATTCTTGAAGCATTATTACGAACTGGGGCTAAGAAGACGGTTCTTATTGAGGAGCCTTTAGCAGCGGCTATGGGTACAAATTTAAATGAAGCGGATAAGGTCGGTGCTATGGTCGTAGATATAGGCGGTGGCACTACGGATATTGCAGTCCTTTGTGATACAGGTGTCGTAGTGAGTGAATCGTTGCGTATTGGCGGAGATTCTTTTAATGAGGCTATTATTCAATATGTACGGCGTAAGAAAAAGCTTGTCATTGGTCCT
>CAUQUX010000148.1:0-3339 GCA_963521235.1 uncultured Veillonella sp.
CCACAATACAGGTGCCACAAATCGCCATAAGCCAAATGTCACTTTGCATCATGGTCACAGCCTGACCAAAGATAAATGTATTCAGTCCAGCTTGACCTGCATTTTCCATAGATTGCACTCGTGTCAAGAGGACTGTACCAAATCCGAAAAAAGCTGCTAATATCGTAGCTAAGGCTGCATCGAAACGAACGCCTTTTTGAGAAGTGCGATACATAATATATTCTGCTACACAGGCTGCTATAATAGCCCCTAATAGTAGCATAGCGGTATCTTTCACCCCTGTGAGTAGAAAGGCTCCTACCACCCCAGGTAGGGTAGAATGAGCCAATCCATCACCTAATAAACTTTCTTGTCTCAGCACCGCAAAGGTTCCGATGACACCACACACAAGGCCTAGCATCACCGTTCCCAAAGCGACGATCTGAAACGTATATTGTTGTAATAATTCCATAAGCCCTCCTAGTAAGAAAATGTCTCGTCTAAGAGGTCTGAACCTACCACTTCTTGCACCGTTCCCATGCCAACGAGCTTGCGATTCACACAGAGAACATGGTCAAAATAGGCTTCTAAGGTTTGCAAATTATGATGTACAATGAGCAAGGTTTTTCCTGCTCCTTGCATGTCCTTCATAATCTTCACTAGCACAGCTTCTGTCGTTTTATCGATGCCTTTAAAGGGCTCGTCTAGGATATATACATCTTGATCTTCTACCAGAGCCCTTGCGAGGAAGACGCGTTGCTGCTGTCCTCCAGACAGTTGGGAGATTGATCGTTCTGCATAATCTAGCATACCCACTGTTTCTAGCGCTTTGGTTGCTTCATCTCGTTCCTTTTTCCCAGGACGTCTAAACCAACCCAACCTACGGTAAGTGCCCATCAAGACCACTTCAAAAACAGTGATAGGGTAATCCCAATCCACTGTCGATGTTTGTGGTACATAGGAAATGTGGTTGTATATACTAGTATTGTTGGAGCTTACATAGGCGGACTTTTGACCGCTTTGCACCTCAAGTTGAATCTGTCCAGTCACAACGGGAATGAGACCTAGCACAGCTTTTACCAAGGTGGATTTACCAGCTCCATTAGGGCCAACTATGGCCGTCATCGTTCCTTTTTCAATCTGAAAGGATACATCTTCTAGCACTACATGTTCATCATATGCGGCTGAAAGATTCTCTACTTTCAGAATACACTTGTTTTCACTCATCATTTAAGAGCGCCTACAATCGTATCAATATTAGCTTTTACCATGCCAATATATGTACCACCTGGTGTATCAGGAGAACCCAAGGAATCAGAATATAATTCACCACCGATAGCTACATCCCAACCTTTTGCTTTACATGCTTCTTGTACCGCTTCAATTGTTTTATGAGGTACAGAGGATTCTACGAAGATAGCTTTGATTTTGTGATCCACGATGAATTGCACCAAGTCATTCATGTCTTTCGTACCAGCTTCTGTAGCGGTGCTTACACCTTGTAAGCCTTTCACTTCAAATCCATAGGCACGAGCAAAGTAGTGGAATGCATCATGAGCTGTTACCAATACACGAGATTGTTCAGGAATTTCTTTCGTTCTATCCTTAATATATTGATCCGCTTCCTCTAATTCTTTCATGTACGCTTCGTAATTAGCTACATAGTCTTTTTCATGAGCAGGGTCTTTTTCTACTAACGTATCTTTTACTACTTTTGCAGCTAGTTTCCAGTTTTGTACATCAAACCAAATATGAGGGTCTCTAGCATCTGGGCCTTCTTCTTCAAAGGCTAATAATGTAGATGGATCCATATCTTTAGATACTTCTACTACTGTTTTATTTGCTTTTTTTAATTCTTGGAATACTTGGCCCATTTTACCTTCTAAATGAATGCCGTTCAAGAAAATGATATCGCCTTTTTGTAAGGTAGATACATCGCCAGCACTAGCTTGATATAAATGTGGGTCTACCCCAGCACCCATTAAGCCTTGTACCTGTACATGATTACCACCGATTTTTTGTACTAAATCTGTAATCATCGTTGTTGTCGTTACCACTTGTAACGGTTTTCCTTCTTGCACTGTATCCGCTTGTTTACCACAGCCTGCAATCGCCAAAATACATACGGCGAATACAATACATAAACGCCAAAGTTTAAATTCTTTCATGGTCTTTCCTCCTTTACTACATATTTGGAATGTCCCGTCCATCCCTACATTAAAAATTCCATAAGTCTTGCTTATCTATACTATATCACAATTGATAGTATTTCTCAATATAAATTTTTAAATATATATTTCAAAGGTTGAAAGTATTAGCTAGTACCTGTATTATCATTTATTTTTATGATAATGAATGTCGTTATAAAATTATAATCATACTACAATAATACAACCTCTGTATATGTTGATGACATTCTTATTATGCTTCATTATATTTGATTAGATGTCCATGTTATTTTGAAACTATACATGCATAACCATTTTCATAAAAAGACCGCAGTACTTACTGATAACTATCATATAGATCAGTTTTCAGTAATCCTGCGGCTTTTCCGTTGCTTGTTAGCCCTCTGTAGTTAATCAATCCTCTGTTACTAACAAACTTGCTTATATTTTTAGAATTTGTATTCTACTTGTCCAAAGTATTTTGCTGCTGGTGCCACTGCGCCATGGTAGATTTCCACTGGACTACCTTTGAAAGCATATCCTACTTTAGCATTAATATTCTTATTAAATGTGTAGTTCATAGTAGCTACAAAACCTTTCCAGTTTTTGATATATCGAGCATCATAGACGGAAGATACTAAGATTGGACTATTTTGTCCTAGGTGGAAATATTGTAATCCTACTGTAGCATCACCATAAGTATACTTAGTGCCTACCATCCAAGCATTGCGCCCTTTTCCATCTCGAAGCACTGGCAACGCCATTTTATTATCTTCCCCTGCTGTACGCTTCGCATACTCCACATTCCAACCAAAACGGCCATGGTCACCAGACAGTGCCACACCATATACACGATGGGAGAATCCCTTGTGTGTACCGATGAAAGCTTGCGTCAATGCATCACTTGGCGTTGTATGAGAGTTCAATGCTACCATGTATACTTTACCAGAAATTTGTTTCGTAATCGGCGCTTGTACCTCTCCATATGTCATAATTTGACCAATTTCTTTTGCATTCGATGTTAATTCTGTTGGATATCCATAGCCAATAGTAATCTTACCGGCGCCTACTTTGGTAGAGCCTAAGATTCCATCCATAGCGCCTTCAAAGATAAGACCATCACCAATCATGGCTCCTACTCGACCAGCCATCACTTGGGATTTCCCGAAGCGATGTGCCACCCATGCTCGAT
>CAUQUX010000149.1:0-3319 GCA_963521235.1 uncultured Veillonella sp.
AGTAGTAGTGGGGAGCACAGCTTAAGAGCGAACCTTCCAGCAGGCGAGTGTGGGGGCAAAGACCAGGTCAGCCGTATGAAACACAGCAGAAATTGTTCTGCTGTGTATTTTTTTATGCTTTTTTTGCATGACAGTATTTGAAGATAGGAGATACAATTTAACATATATACTGACAACTAATAAAAATACATAAAATTTGTAAAAATATGTTGACTAAATATTCGTATAGATGTATAATCATTGCATAAGGTAAAACATATAAGTTACATAGTAAAGGAGACAAATCATGAAAACAAGCGTAAAAAAACTAATATGTACAGGTTTATTAGCCTTAGGTGTCGTAGCACTGCTAGGGGGATGTGGTTCTCAAGGGGGAGACCAAGCACAAAAAGGAAGTGTCTTAAAGATAGGCACTAATGCTACATTTGTACCGTTCGAGTTTAAGCAAGAAGGTTCAGAAGAATTGCAAGGCTTTGACATCGATGTAGCCAAAGAAATTGCGAAACGGACGGGAAAAACTATTGAGTTTAAAAATGTTCCTTTTGATGCTCTAGTGCCAGCCTTAGATAATGGTGAGATCGATTTAGCAGCATCGGGAATGACTATCACAAAAGCGCGGATGGAAAAAGTTGGTTTCAGTATGCCTTATTATGAATCTGGTATGGCTGTGGTCGTCAAAGAAACTAGTGCCATTAAAGGTTTAGATGATTTGACAGGCAAAACAATTGCGGTACAAATGGGTACTACAGGGGCAGACTTAGCAAGCAAAATCAATGGGGCTATAGTAAAAAACTTTGACCATACAAGCGATGCTTTATTAGAATTACAAAATGGTGGTGTAGAAGGCGCTTTAATCGACTTACCAGTGGCACAATATTATGTAGCTAAACATAGTGATCAAAAGTTAACAGTCATAGCGTACCCAAATACGAAAGAATACTTTGGCTTAGCTATGAATAAAAAGAATAAGGACCTAGTAGATAGTGTAAATAAAGCATTGACAGAGATGAAGCAAGATGGTACTTTAAATAAGATATACCAAACATGGTTTAAAACTGACATGCCGAAGGATATTCCCGTGACATACGAAGGAAAATAATGTACTATATAAGGAGGCTTTGTGCCTCCTTATCTGTGTTGAATGAAAGGATGGATAGGTAACGATGGATTTTAATTGGCAGTTAATTGTCGACTCTTTACCCTTATTAATTGGAGGGGCAGGAATTACGATTCAAATTACCCTCATGAGTGTGGGCTTTGGTTTCTTTATTGGTCTTGTAGTGGCATTGATGAACTTATCACGATTTAAAGTGATTCGTTTAATCGCCAAATGTTATGTAGAATTATTCCGTGGTACACCACTATTAGTACAAATCTTTATGATTTACTTTGGTGGTCCCAAACTATTGGGGGCTATCGTCAATGCCAATGGTGCGCCAGAACCAATTGGACCGTATTTAGCAGCGGTACTCGCTTGCTCTATTAACTCTGGTGCATATGTTTCTGAAATTTTCCGTGCCGGTATCCAATCCATTAATAAAGGGCAAATGGAGGCAGGTCGTTCTTTGGGCTTAACATGGTTCCAAACAATGCGCTATGTGATTATGCCGCAAGCTTTCAAAGCCATCATTCCACCATTGGGCAATGAATTTATTGCCATGTTGAAAGATACTTCCCTAGTGGCAGTTATCGGTTTTGAAGAATTGACACGTCGTGGGCAATTAATCATCGCTCGTACCTATGGTTCCTTTGAAATCTGGACAGCTGTAGCGGTGATTTACTTGATTATGACATTAACCATTTCCCGACTCGTAGCGTACTTAGAAAGGAAATATAATATCAAATGATTCAATTACAGAATGTACATAAATACTTTGGACAATTGCATGTCTTAAAAGGAGTCACTACTGAAATCGATGCCGGTGAAGTAGTAGTTATTATTGGACCATCTGGTTCTGGTAAAAGTACAGTATTGCGTTGCATGAACTATTTAGAAGAACCAACAGAAGGTAACGTGATTGTAGATGGTAAAAACTTAAATGTGAAAGAAAACATCAACAATGTACGTGCTGAAGTGGGCATGGTATTCCAACGATTTAATCTATTTCCTCATATGACTGTGCTAGATAACATTACGTTAGCACCGCAAAAAATTAAAGGACTTTCAAAAGCAGAGGCAGAAGGCATTGCCCATGATTTGTTGGGGAAAGTTGGTCTATCCGATAAAGCAGGAGCTTACCCAGAACAATTATCTGGTGGGCAACAACAGCGTGTAGCCATTGCTCGCGCCTTAGCCATGAAACCAAAAGTGATGCTTTTTGACGAACCAACATCAGCGTTAGATCCAGAAATGGTTAGTGAAGTATTAGATGTTATGAAAGATTTGGCTAAAGAGGGCATGACTATGGTCATCGTGACTCATGAAATGAGCTTTGCCAAAGAAGTAGCCACTCGCGTACTGTTCGTAGATGGTGGAGAAATTTTAGAAGAAGGCACACCAACGGAAGTGTTTGACACACCAAAACATGAACGGACAAAATCGTTCTTATCGAAAGTCATTCGATAAGTATAAACTTGTTGCCAAGCGTTGTAGCAAAGGCGTTTGTTTCTTATAAAAAACGTCATTTCAAATATGTAAATATAACTACCCTATATACGGAGTTTCCTATGTGGGGTAGTTTTTTTGTTTTACTGCTGTCTATCCATGTGAATGAGTTCCAAGGCATTGCTATATATGGTTAGATAGGTATGAGCTTATCATCTAATATCATTGAGGTTGATAGATAGCCCTATAGTATTAGAGGATATTCAAGTGCTCAGACTGAGGGTTCCCATTGAATTGAGGGCGATATATAGCCCCATACGATTAGAGGGGTAATGGTTAGTAGCTTTGAGTGCTATGGTATGTGCATTTGTATAATATGTGCTGAATAAATTATGCAAAAAGAATAAATATTATTATATTTCATAGTCGATAGTATGTAAAAATAATTATTAAAATGATATACATATAGACTAAATGAAACGTTTTGAATAAAATTATTGAATATAATCTTGATAACTGATAGATTCTATAATTTTATAAAAATAAAACATAATGTGAATATTAATTGAATTAGATAGCAAATATATAAAGTGTGAAATATATACTAAATATTTATATTCTAGGTATACAATGGAGTAATTGATTAATAATTGCATTGGATTATATCAATGTAGCATATACTTGAAAATAAAATAATATTTTGATTGACATCATACATATATAGTGATAACATGAAAGCAAGATTTAGATACTCTAAATCGCTTGCAGTATTAA
>CAUQUX010000150.1:0-3197 GCA_963521235.1 uncultured Veillonella sp.
TCCTACCTCTGATGTGGAAGGTTATGATGCAGCGCGTAAATTGGCTATCTTAGGATCGATTGCCTTTAATAAACGTATTTTCTTTGAAGATGTAAGCTGTGAAGGGATTACGCAAATTGATGCTAGCGACATTCAATTTGGTAAAGAGTTTGGGTATACGATTAAACTTTTGGGCATCGCTAGAGAAACGAAAAAAGGATTGTCTTTAAATGTACATCCTGCCTTCATTGCGGATACGCACCCATTAGCCTCAGTACGTGGATCCTTTAATGCTGTATTCTTACGTGGCAATGGTTTTGATGAGGCTATGTTCTATGGTCGTGGAGCTGGTAGTTTGCCAACAGGTAGCTCTATCGTAAGTGATATCATGGAAGTAGCCCGCAATGTGGCACAAGGGAAAACAGGGGAAATGAAGCAATTCTATTACCCTCAAAAAACAATGTACAGTTCTAGTAAAATTGAATCTGCTTACTACATTCGCATGACTGTGGATAACTCCACAGGTGTGTTGGCAAAAGTAGCCACAAAGCTTGCAGAACAACGTATTTCAGCTCATTCTGTAATTCAACGTAAAGCGGACAACGATACGGCTACCCTAGCTATCATTACCTCAAAATGCCCTCATGCATATATTCAAAATTTAATTGATTCTTTCAACCATTTGCGTGTTGTACGAGAAGTGGGTAGTGTCATCCGCATCATGGTTGAATAAAGGAGTTTTCATGAAATCTATTACGGTACAAGTACCGGCTACAAGTGCCAATTGTGGCCCTGGATTTGATTGTCTAGGAGTAGCACTTAATTTATATAACTTGTTTACTTTTGAACCAGACGAAGAAGCTACCTCTAATACATATACCTTTGAGGGATTTGGGGCGGACTTATTGGAGAAAGAAGACCATAGCCAAAACCTCGTGGGTATTGCTATGGAGCGAGTATTTAAAGAGGTAAATGTTACACCAGTCTATGGTCGTATTCATTCGAATACACAAATTCCTCCTTCTAGGGGGTTAGGCAGTAGCTCAACAGCTATCGTAGGAGGGCTGTTATTAGCCAATGCTTATTTACAAGAACCTTTAAACAAGGACCAACTGTTACTCATTGCCAACGATATGGAAGGCCATCCGGATAACGTGGCACCTGCGATTATGGGGAACTTGGTTTGTGCTGTGGGTGGTCATGATACAGTATTTCATTCCCATATCGATGTTCCTAGCAATTTAACATTTGCTGTGGTTGTGCCAGAAGTGATTGTAGAAACATCCTACGCACGCAGTGTTTTGCCAACAGAACTAAGCTATAAAGAAGCTGTTGCCAATGTAGGATTTGCGACATTATTTGTAGGATCCATGATACAAAATCGTATGGATAATTTATCTGTAGCTTTACAGGATTATTTACATGTACCGTATCGCAAAACGCTAATTCCTTATTGTGATGATGTATTTGCAGCGGCTAAAGCCCATGGAGCTTATGGGTCTACCATAAGTGGATCGGGCTCTACCTTAATTGCCTATTGTTCTCCAGAACATGCTGTGACGGTGGCAGATGCTATGAGTTCAGTCTTTATGGATCATGATATTGATTGTCGTCGTTTCGTACTCCACGCAGACCGTGAAGGGGCAAAAGTTGTAAAAATTAAATATGAATAGAAAACTTCATGATTCTTTTAAACTGTTTGTGATATACTAAGTATATATTCTAAAAAATACTAAGTAGGAGGAATACATGAACAATATAAAAACAGCAGCCTTATTGGCTTTGATGTCAGCATTACTGATGGTGATTGGTCAACTAGTGGGTGGTCACTCAGGAATGATACTGATGTTTATCATTTCATTGGGGATTAACTTCTATACCTATTGGAATAGTGCATCTATGGTGTTACGAGCTTATGATGCAAAAGAAATTACAGAGCAAAATAACCCAACAATCTTTCAGATTGTAAAAAAATTAGTTCATAATGCAGGTTTACCAATGCCGAAAGTGTATCTCATTCAATCGGAGGTGCCGAATGCATTTGCCACAGGACGTGATCCTGAGCATGCGGCGGTAGCGGTGACAACAGGGATTATGAAACTGTTAACGGATGATGAAATTGAAGGTGTATTAGCCCATGAGTTATCTCATGTGAAACATAGAGATACATTGATTAGTACAATTGCTGCAAGTATGGCAGGATTTATTGCTATGGTGGCGAATATGTTACAATGGGCAGCTATTTTTGGTGGACGAGATAATGAGGAAAATTCTAACCCTATCGCCTTAATCGGCACTATCATTTTAGCTCCTTTAGCGGCGAGCTTAATTCAAATGGCTATCTCAAGGTCTCGTGAATATTTAGCAGATGAAGAAGGGGCGATGATGAGTCGTAAACCACTGGCACTAGCCTCTGCGTTAGCCAAGATTGAGCATTATGCTAAATTTGGTGTGCTTCCTGGTCAAAGTGAAAGTCGTGTATCTTCCACAGCACACATGTTTATTATTAATCCTTTAAGTGGAATTTCTTCCACCATGACTCAATTATTTAGCACACATCCATCGACTGAAAGTCGTATTCAACGGTTGCGTGATATAGCGAGTCGTATATAAAGGGTGCAATTCACATATTATGTTACAGAAATCGTAAGGTTTCCTAATTGTTAAGGAGGTATACTATGGCAAAAGTGTACACGAAAACAGGCGATGCAGGTTCTACTGGACTATACACTGGAGAACGTGTTAGTAAAGCATCTCAACGAGTTTGTACGTATGGAACGATTGATGAGGCACAAGCATTCTTAGGCGTAGCACGTGCGTACTCAGACAAAAAAGCGGTACAAGACACCTTATTACAACTTGAAAAAGAGTTATGGATGATTATGGCTGATATTTCTAGTTTAGGACAAGAAGCCACTATCACAGATGAGCATGTGACTAATTTAGAACAGATTATCGACAAGTTTGATGAACAATTAGAGCCACTGTCTAAATTTATTTTACCTGGTGATAGTAAAACATCTAGTTTCTTGCACTTAGGTCGAACCATCGTTCGTCGTGCTGAGCGTGACCTTTGGAAATTAGGAGAAACAGAAGAAATTCATATGTCGAATCTTCGCTATTTGAATCGTTTATCTGATTTGCTATTTATTTTGGCTCGCGTAGAAGACGAAGTAAAATAATATAACAAACAAAAAAGGAGGTACTCCCTATGGGGG
>CAUQUX010000151.1:0-3192 GCA_963521235.1 uncultured Veillonella sp.
GCTGCTGATGTGTTTCCATACTTAGGTAAATTAATAAATACTTTATCTTCTGTCAAGCGCAAACGATCCGCTGCAGATTTAATAATACGAGTATTTGCTTGATGTGGAATGAAGAAATCTAGTTCATCTAATTCCATATTTGCCATTTCCAGAGCTTTCAACACGGTTTTACCCATTGTTTTCACAGCAAATTTATATACTTCTTGTCCATTCATGTGAACAAAGGTCAATCCTTCTTCTCTGCGCTCATTGGTAGCTGGCAATGCAGTACCACCAGATGGAATGCAAAGATGCATACCACCAGTACCATCAGCACCCATATCCATACCTAGCATGCCATATCCCTCATCTACTGTGGAAAGTACGGCAGCCCCAGCACCATCACCAAAAAGAACACATGTGTTGCGATCTTCCCAGTTCACTACTCGAGATAATACTTCTACCCCTACCACAAGGACACGTTTAAATAATCCTGCATTGATATAGGTACTAGCTGTAATCATAGAATATACATAGCCTGAACAGGCGGCGGACAAATCAAAAGCAGCCGCTTTCGTAGCCCCTAGATTCGCTTGTACTAAACATGCGGTAGATGGAATTGCCATATCTCCTGTTAAGGTAGCTACGATAATACAATCCAACTCTTCTGCTGTAATATTCGCTGCCTCTAGCGCTTTTTTTGCCGCCTCTGTAGCCATATCTGAGGCATTCATACCCTCTGGTGCAATACGGCGTTCTTTAATACCTGTTCGTTCTTGAATCCAAGCGTCACTGGTATCCACCATTTTTTCTAAATCTGCATTTGTTAGAATTTTTTCTGGCACATAGCTGCCGGTACCAATAATTCCGACGGGCTTATTCAACATTGTCATATGTTAGGGTCCCTTCTTCTTCAATACTTGAGGAAATATGTTCAATTAATTTCCGCTCTACTAGATCGCCAGCAATTTTAATGGCTGTCATAATTTCTTTTGACTTAGAACTACCGTGGCAAATGATAAATACACCATTGACACCTAATAAAGGAGCTCCACCATTTTCTGTATGGTCTAGTCGTTTTTTTATTTTCTTAAACACAGGAACGATCAATAAGGCTCCTAGTTTAGAAATAATACTACTTTGTTTAATGCCCTCTTTCAAAATATCTTGTACCACCGATACAAGACCTTCTGCAAATTTGAGGACCACATTGCCTACAAATCCATCACAAACAACAACATCTACTGTTCCTTTTGGAATATCGCGACCTTCTACATTGCCTTTGAAAGGAATTGTTTTTAGCTGTTGCAATAACGGATACGTTTCTAGAACAACTTCATTGCCTTTCGTAGATTCTTCGCCAATATTTAGCAAGCCTACTGTGGGATTCGCTTTACCTAATAATAATTGTGCGTAGTTATATCCCATAATAGCGCCTTGCACTAGATGTTTTGGTTTACTATTCGCATTAGCACCAGAGTCTAGCATGATTGTCACACCATTCGCTGTTGGTAACGGTGTCGCAATACAGGGTCTTTCAATCCCCTTAATACGCCCTAATCCTAATAAGGCGGAGGCTACTGCTGCACCTGTACTACCTGGTGCAATGACAGCATCACATACCTTTTCACGAACTAACCTTGTAGCCACTGCAATGGAAGCATCTTTTTTCTTGCGCAAAGCAATACTAGGATGTTCATGCATTTCTATGACTTCACTAGCATGGTGAATAGAAATCCTTGAATTTTCCATTTCGCCTTCTGCTTCTAATATTTCTTTTATTTTACTTTCATCACCGACTAGCACGATATCCATAGTATCGTATTCGTGCACAGCGGCAATAGAGCCTAAGACTATTTCGAGGGGAGCAAAATCGCCACCCATAGCATCTACTGCAATCTTCATAGTTCACCTTTATTCTATCACAGATTCCATAATGAATTTAGCGCGAAACACTTCTTTTATGTTATCTTTGATTGTTACTTTTATAAAGAATTTTTCTCCTCGTTGTCGCACTAACTCTGCTTTCGCTGCTAAATTGACATCACTCTTGACGAGACTTTTATATTTAATATTTCCTACACCAGCAATCATTGTAGGAACTCCTACAATAGCTCTTGCCAACGAGTTAGCCTGGGCGTATAAATACTGTGCCTCCACATACCCTGAGCGATCTAGCATATCTTTCGTAGTACGAAGAACACTGATGCCGTATTGTCCTACTGCTAAATCAATGACATCTCCTACCACATCTGCCCGATCGATATGCTGTCGGTCGTCTGAATGCTCTTGTGCCATTGCCTTAATCCGTTCACGTAATTCAGGAATGCCTAAAGCCAAACGATCCAATCGAATGGTGGGAACACTGACACCAAAATATGTGGCCAATTCCTCATCTGTCGTGAAGGGACTTATATTCAGTTTTTCGCGCAATAACTGTTGTCGTTCTTCCTTCTTTATACGACTCATATAACCACCTTTTATGACCAAGTAATAATACTTCCATACAATTATACTCTAAAATGATAATAGCACGCAAGCTTTTCTTGATTCCTATGCAAAATATGCATACTTATTTGAGAATGGTAAGTTGTCCTCTATTGCTTATAACTCGAATGGGCGCAGTTGTATATGTTGCATTAGGCCTACGATCTACTAGTTTCACATACCCTTGCAATACATCTACTACAATAGGTTCTGTATCTTCTTGGTAAATAATGCCCGCCATTTCTGGCGTATCACCGCCGATTAATGTTTGAATGTGACTACCTGTAAACGTATATCCTTTGCCAGTTGCTAGTAGTAATTCTTCATGTCCACTGCGATGCCGCTTAGCTCCTATCCATCGATTATGCCAAGTGGCCTGATTTTTCAATTCTAGTGTAATGCCAGAGTGATGAGGGTTATCTCCACTTTCAGCAAATTCATTTAATGCTGCCCCAGTCCACACGGAGTCCTTCGTCCCTAAATTCATCACAATATACGAACCATGTCGTCCAGGATTAGGATTCAATCCATAGTTTTTATTCAATACCCCTACATTGCCCGTCACTTGTACCGTTGCATACGGAGATGATTTCGGAGTAGATACAAGGGCTGTACCCGTATAGGTATCAGCCAACCGACTAGTGCCAATACCAATGCTACCTTCTTCCACAATAGCAGCATATACATCTGCCTGTTCAAATGGCACAGTTTCAATTTTCACAGGAC
>CAUQUX010000152.1:0-3158 GCA_963521235.1 uncultured Veillonella sp.
TGGTGTGTTACGGTATTCCAATTGTTGGATCGTATCATGCAGGGTATGTAAGTCAGCTTGTAGGGCATACCGTAATCCTTTTACTTTATTATGACCCATTCCTTCATCGCCTTGTTTCATACTCTTTCTGAACGCCGCAATCGTATCTAACATCGCCATATAATGCTTATGACCTAGCTTCTCTGTAGCCGATACCACTTGTTTATCTGTTGTACCTACTACTATGTTATCTGATACTAAATACGGACCATAATGCAATTGTCCACCTAATTCAGATGTATATTCCTGTTCACGAATTTGTTCCAATGTAGGAGATTGTTCCCCATGTAAAATAGCAAAGTCCATCCAACTCGATCCATTCGCACGAGATTCTTTCTTAGCATTAGCACATAATTGTTCCGCTAATTCATAGCCTCGGAAAAATGGATAGGATGTATTTAAAATAGCGATACCTGCACAAGAATACATAGCACTATCCCCTAAACTGTCTAAGTATGCCATTTCTTGTCGGCTGATTCTTTCTAAGGCAGTCATAAATACGTGGCTCAATACGGTAGCTAGCCTTGCATGACACACAAAGGTTACGTCATCACCACCAATAATGATGGGGCGAATTGGCAAATACTGAATAGCATTACCAGATGTATCCTTACGAGACAGCTTAATATTTTCTGCGTTATATTCCTCTTCACTAATCATGGATGCCACTTGTACCATGACGGCAAATACCCGTTCAGTAATACGTTTAACTTGATTAGATAAAGCACTTCGTTCTGCTAAAGATTTACACTTTGCGAATCGTTCCCCCATATTATTACCATCAATATGAACAATGGCAAAATAGTCATCGCCAGTGACTTGTCCTAAATCTTCAAACTCTTTCGGAAAGTCATAGCCTGCGATATACTCTCCATAGATATGATGAAGATGCTTCGTAGACGTATCAGACATTTTATGTTTGGCAATCACTTCTTGTGACACATAGCGACCACATCTACTTTTCTTAGGATCATAGGCATCTAATTCTCCATTCGCACTTTCCCCGTTAATACTGCACGGTAATGTAAATCCTGTCATTGGCACATTCACAATAGGATGAATTTCATTTTGATTCTTTTTCAAAATGGTATACAAATCTTTTAACTCTTTTTGAAATAAAGTCGTTGTTTCATCACCATTTTTAATTTCTGTATCATCTAATTCCAATATCCCAAAGGCAGCGTTGGTTTTTAATCCAGGATAGGTTACAAGGATATGCTTTGTAAACGCTTTCACTACTTCTTTTCGTGGATCGAAACTCTCTGTCACCAAATCTTCCTTAAATAACACCAATGCATTACCACCACCAATATAGGCTACATACGTGTTATAGTCACCATTGGTAAAGCCTGCCACTATCTCTTCATTTCCTTTTGGAGATTCCCATGTTTTCTCTGTTGGTACTATTAGCCCTAAGTTACGTCCCAACTCAGATTGTAATATGGCACCCACTAAATCATTTTGAAATAATTGCTCTACAATATAAGAGGCGCCAATATTAGTTCGTAAGGTCGTTCCAGAAAAAATATACTTTTGGATAGACCTTGTATCCATTAATAATGCTGCTACTTTCATAAATTACCTCATGTTACATACACTCATAATGTTGAAATACAATTTTACACGTATAGTTGAGCTATCGTTCCTCCCTTTTTTCTTCCAGCGTTTCACAGGTTACGCCTTATCTTATTCTGCAAATAGATATACGATTCTGTATAAAGTATGTTAAGATAATAGCAACCTATTTATATCATAGAATGCATATACAATTTGTTAAAACACTTCATCTTTATATAATTCTACATAATTCAGGAAACTCCTTTTTTATTACTTATTCTCATATAAATTAGTATGATCCTGCATATTAGGAGGCTTATATGATACAACCAATTACAACCTTTGACATCACTGTAAAATTTGAAACCGACCTCCCTATCCATCAATCTATGGGCAGTGTATTTCACGGTATCATCATGCAATACATCGACACGAACTATGCCACAGAACTCCACCGCAGTCAGGTACATCCTTATCGGCAATTTGTATTCTTTGATGACAAAAGCCAATCCTATATCTGGCGTATCATCACATTTTCCTACACCTGTGAGACTCAAATTCGTTCTATGTTAGAAGCGCTTCCCAACAAAGTTTTTGTTCACCAAAAACAACTCTATCTAGATATTATAACTATTAACATATCCTCCACTTCACACGATGCTCTATGTGAATTACTATTAGGTCCCAATCTAGATGAGCCTGCAGATATTCAAGAGTTGCAAATCAACTTCAAAACATGCACTAGCTTTAAGTCTCAAGATGCCTATCAACCTTTCCCCGATTTAGAACGCATCTTTCAAAGTTTATTAAAACGGTGGAATACTTTTTCTGAGACCTATACCTTTAAAGCACCAGAATTAGCTAAAGAATTATGTCAAGCTACCACCTTGGTTGACTATCAAATAAAGTTTAAGCCCTATCGTGTAGAGCGTACTAAAATACCTGCTTTTATAGGGTACTACACGGTTCGTTTTAAAAAGAACCACTCCCTAGCACCATTAGCTCTGTTGTTATTATTTTATTCACAGTTTACTGGCGTAGGGATTAAAACATCGCTTGGTATGGGCGGGATTCAAATTAAAACAAACTCCTAGTTTTTTTCTTAAATCCTCCTTTTCTTTACATACCTCATGATTTATAGTACGTATATTAAGTTTACATACAGATGTGAATATGAGTTTCATTCTTTTCAGAATCCTCATAATATACCACACCTACTGCAGCTACACACATGCCTAAAATTGCTACTATTTCCATACGATCTCCTTCCTCTAACTGCAATCACATCTCTAGAACATAGTATAGCAAATCTTCTATCTTCAAAATTATAAAAGTCCCAATAGTTAATGTACTATTCGGACTGTATATGAGGTAATGCTCTTTCCCCCGTATATTCTCTTTATTCTCGTAAAGACAAAAAATTCTATGCGCCTATCTACCGTTTCATTCTATCCGCAATAGCATACAGCAAAAAGGCCCTCCCGAAGGAGAGCCTTTTTATATTACTTTCGCTATTGATTAGCCTTGTTGTAATTCGTCTTCAAAACCTTTTTGTAAACGAA
>CAUQUX010000153.1:0-3132 GCA_963521235.1 uncultured Veillonella sp.
AGGGGCTATCTTCTTTTAAAGCAGTGTCAATCTGATGGAATAGATAGTCAATGGTAGAAGGAACGATGGCTGGAGTACGCATTACTTCTTCCATTTCATACACCTGCCAACGTCCAGACCCCTTAATGCTGGAATGGTTATCAAAGAGTGGTCCATAAGGGCCTTCCATTGTTAATGCACGAAGTCCAATACGAATGTCGCTATCCTGAACCAAATCGCAGAAGTTAGAGATGGTACGCTTATCTTTGGGAAACTCTGCAAGAGATAATAGGGCTTTTTTGATCATATCTTTTGTAGATTCAGTTACCTCAAATTTACCTCGATCTAAGAAGCCTGCTAGCCAATCAATGGCCCATACACGTTCTGTAGGAATATCCACATTCTCTAGCGGCTGGAAAGATAAATCAGACTTGCCACTTGCTGAAATATTGTAGAAGTTACCACCAGCTGCATAGGTTGTAACACGGCTAGATGCTGCCTTATCAAATACGAAAATACGGCTATTTGGATACTTCATAAAGTGAACTTCTAATGTATTCAATAGTACAGATTTACCAGAACCAGAAGGGCCACATACAAGAGTATGAGCTAAGGCTCCGTTATGTAGTGAAAGTCTAAATTGACTGTTATAGGAATCGGTATATAAAAGAACTGGCCCCTTTAAATGGTCATTCCATTTGTCACCTGACCACTGTGCTGTGGTCGGGGCTAAATGACAAAAATTTAGGGAATTGACCATATTTCTACGAATATTGCATCGTGGGCATCCTGGTAAGGAGCCACGCCATGCTTCCATAGAGTTATCCGTTTCAATGTACCCAGTAAACTCTAACTGGTTAACGATAGATAAGACATGGCTCGCTATTTTATCTACGCTAGAAACATCGTTAGCGAATACACAAAGTGTCATCGTGTAATAGCCTTGTGCAATCATTCCTGTGCCTAATTCTTCGATAGCAGCAGTCACATCGTTGGCTTTTGAAAGCTCTGTATCGTCAATCTCTGCATCGTTGACTTGTCGTTTTGTAGCAATGGCCCCTAACCGTGAACCAACTCCAATCGCTTGGAATTTTAAGTCTTTTCTACGTTGAATTAAAAACTTTTTGGCATCATCAGTGCCAATACAATGCCAACGACTAGTCCAACGGTATTGAATGTTTAGGGCATTTAGGGTATCTAATAATCCAGGAATAGTACTAATAGGGAAACCTAATAATGTGATAACCCGCATAGGCTTAGTACCTAATTGAGGTTTTAAGCCACCAGTAATAGAGGCATCGCTAAGGTATTCGTTTAAATACTGCAAAGGATTGTATTTTACCTTGTGTATCCGATCGGAGATTAAACTATGTAGGAAAGTAGCGATTTCATCAGGATCTAGTAGAGCAGAAAGCTCTTTGAATACACTTTTAAGCATTAATGCAAACTGATTGACCCTGTGGATAAATTCATCAGTCACTTCTTTATAAATAGCTAAATCATCTTCGATGGATTCACCTTTATTTTTACCATTTGTAACAAAAGCAGAGGTTAATTTATGCTTTGTTTTACTTGGGGGTTCCATATAAATAGTGAAGTAGTAGTCACTTTCGTAAAAGTGACCACTTTCAAAGTATGTAGCTTTGGCATCTTCAATTGCTTGAAGTGTTGGGTTAGGCATAGTGGAGCGTTCATAATTGTGGCTTGGATGTCGTTGGGCTTCGATATATAAAATATATCCAGAAGGGAGTCTGCGCATCGCATTGTTAATGGCTGCGTTATAGGCAATCAGTTCTTCTGGTGTAGCAGAAGCTGTATCTAACCCACGAAATTTGAAGATGGCCATCATAGAATGGTCATGGTTATGCACGATACCATTTGTTTCATCAATATAAGCCCAGGGAATCATATAGGATAGACGAGGTTGTTCTTGCCAAATCCCATTCTTTTGGGAATAAATTCTTGGGTCTACCTCTTTTTTCTTGTGTTTAGAGTTGAATAAAGAGAACAAGGGAAACCTCCTTTGTTTAATAGTAGTGTTTTTTGTAAACACTATTTTTTAGAATGACTTTGTAAAATTCAGGATCCCGATTGGTAAGCTGTAAGCAGGCAATATAGGCACTAATACCAAGAATGATGGCAATTAGTGACATATAGGAAATCTGAAAGATTACTACTAGCATAATCGTTGTTAAGCTAATAGCGAATAAGATTGGTCGAGGCAAGCCCATCCATAAGATAGGCTCGGCTACAGATTTATGAAGGGGAACTTCAAATCCTTCTGGAATTGTTTCTTTCATAGAAAGTACCTATAGGCCAATCATCATGCCAGATCCTTGACCAGCAGTCCATAAATAGTTCAAAATTGGGCCTAAGAACATAATGATACCCACACCAAAGCAGGCATATAGAATTTTTTCTAATGAGCCACCTGCATTACCTTTCATCATAAGGAATGCTGCTGCACCAATAAATAAGCCACCAACTACTAGTGCAAAAGGACCAGTCATGAATTTAATGATACTTAGGAAAAAACCAATAATAGGAATATCAAAGTTTACTCCAGCTGTATCTGTTTTGCCACCTGCATTGCCAATAACAGTGGTAACGTCATTAGCAAAAGAATGTAGATAAGAATTAGTAAGAAGGAAAGCGGTGAGCCCAGCTACCTTCATTAAATAGGCATTTTGAAATTTTTCTTTTACAAGTTGTAATTTATTCTTCATTAATAGATTCCTTTCGTGGAATAACTTTTGTGATATACGTATTTTTTTCTTCAGAGAAAGATTCGACTTCAATAATTTCATTGACGATACGACCACGTTTACCATTGCCTAAATCGGTATGCACGATAGATATAATCACGTCAATGGCATCACCAATTAGTTCTTTGATGTCACCAGAGGATTCAGGATCTTCCTGGGCAAGGGATTTAATACGACTAAGACCACTCATGGCGCTATTTGCATGGACGGTACATGCACCGCCAGGATGACCTGTATTCCAGGCTTTAAGCATGGTATACGCACAGCCATCTCTAACCTCACCGATCACGATGCGATCAGGAGAACGGCGCATGCAGTCACCCAATAAGCGTGTCATATTGTATTTAACAGATTTATCAGAATTTGTTTCTTGTTTTGTGAACATAGG
>CAUQUX010000154.1:0-3126 GCA_963521235.1 uncultured Veillonella sp.
TTATATTGACCACCAAAGTCAACGACAACAACCATCTCTTTTTGTTCCATTCTGTCCTCCCACAATCTTCTGTTTATAACTTCAATATATAAACACTATATATATTAAATATTATACCCTATGCACCAAGATTTGACTAGAATCGGAAGTCACGTTCTCCCTCTTCCATTTGGGCAATATAGGCTTTTGATTTTTCTTTTACTAGATCATTTTTAATCGAATCCAATTGCACATCAATAACAGCAGCCCCTACCACTTTTGTATTATCATCTGCATAGTCTAGCAAGTATTCTTTCAATGTCATCAACGCATTCGGTTGGCAACAGTTAGAGATTTGTCCGCTCTTGGCAAGCGCCATAAAACGATCTCCTGTACGACCCTCACGGTAGCAAGCAGTACAGAAACTAGGTACATAGCCTAATTGCAATAACCATTCTACAATTTCATCTAAGGAACGGCGATCACTCGTATCAAATTGGGCAGAATTTTCTTCTTCTGGTTCTTCTTCAGCATAGCCACCAACGGATGTACGGGACCCACCAGAGATTTGAGAGATACCCAAGGCTAAGCCACGTTCACGCATAGATTGACTTTCACGAGTAGACATAATCATCCCTGCGTACGGAGCGGATACACGAATCAAAGCCACGATTTTTTCAAAAATATCATCCGGCACTGCATTGCTGAAATCATCTACATCGATATCATCTGCAGGGCAAATACGAGGCACACTGATGGTATGCGGACCTACGCCGAATTTCGCTTCTAAATGTTCTGCATGCATCAACAAGCCTACAAAGTCATATTTGTAGTGTTCCAAACCATAGAGAACGCCAATACCCACATCATCAATACCTGCTTCCATCGCACGGTCCATGGCCGTTGTATGGTAGGCATAATCACTCTTAGGTCCTGTTGGATGTAATGCTTCATAGTTTTCTTTATTGTACGTTTCTTGGAATAATGTGTACGTGCCGATGCCTGCCTCATGTAATTTGCGATAATCTTCCACTTCGCAAGCTGCAATATTCACGTTCACACGACGAATTTCCCCATTATCTTTTTTAATGGAATAAATGGTATTGATACATTCTAAAATATATTCCAAAGGGTTTTCCAAAGGATGCTCACCAGATTCAATCACAATCCGCTTATGTCCCATCGCTTCAAGGGCCATCACTTCTTCACGCACTTGATCTTGGGTCAATTTTTTACGAGTGATGGTTTTATTTTTTGAATGATACGGACAATACACACAACCATTGATACAATGATTGGATAAATATAACGGAGCAAATAAGACAATCCGATTGCCATAAATCGCTTGTTTAATTTCTTTTGCTAAGGCAAATAATTTTTCCTTGTATTCCGGCAAAGGACATTCTAGCATGACCATCGCTTCACGGTGGTTCAGTCCTACACGTGTTTTTGCCTTTTCTAATATGGCATCCAATAAGGGACGATTTTCTTTGTTTTCTTCTGCATATTTGAGAGTGGCTAGAATCTCTTCATGATTAATAAATTCTTCCGCCTTGGAAGAGTGTACATTATACATAGTAAACTCCTTTTCTACTGACTTAGTAGATCTATCACATTCCCTGCTTAGGTTATCTATATACAGCGTATCCCAAGAGGAAACTTTCAATATACTATATGGCAACAGCCACTAGGTGTTGCCCACTTCTGGGTATACCGATTTTATTAGATATAGCCTTTCTTTTATTATACTCCACTTATGAATCAATGTATATAAAATTAGCCTATATTATGAAAGCAATTGTTAATACTATGTATGCATAAACGGGAATATACATGTATTCATTTGTTCATCATCAAACGCATACTGATTGTAGGATACCATGCATATTTTTATGAAAAATATACCTTGGGGGGGTGGCTATTGCTGTCCTCCAAAATATCTTATAGAAACAAAAAATATTGGTACACTCTATAAGAAGACACAAGCACTGCGATGACTAACAAACCCATCCCTTACATACTCTATTACCACTCTTAACGATATAATACAGCACAAAAAAGGCCACCAGATATTACTATCTAGTTACCTATCATATGTATTGTTATTAAGCTTCTACAGGGTATACAGAAACTTTACGGTTATAACGACCAGCACGTTCAAATGCTACACGGCCAGGAACCAATGCAAACAAAGTATCATCTTTGCCGATACCTACGTTAGCGCCTGGATGGAAATGTGTACCACGTTGACGAACTAGGATGTTACCACTTTTTACAGTAGAACCGTCATGGCATTTAACTCCAAGACGTTTGGACTCGGAATCACGACCATTTTTTGTACTGGAAGCACCTTTTTTAGATGCGAATAGTTGTAATTGGATATTGAATAACATGTAGTTCACCTCCTATTGTTCACTCACTCTAACAAAATCACTATATTGATCCGCTACATTCTTGATACCAAGTAGCATGGTTTCTAATATAGTTTGTCCTCTTTCAGTAATGGGTTCTGAAAGTAGGATATGTAACTCACCGTCTTCTATTTGGTACTCCATGGATTGCTTCGCCACCTCATGAAGACCTAAGATCGATGTCTGTGAAAGCATGGATATAGCGGCACATACAATATCTTCTCCGTAGGGACCTACTTCAGCATGTCCTCGAAAATGACATTCTATGATTTGCCCTAATCGATTGCGTTTCACATCAATGTGAGTCATGATACTTACGCCTCGATTTTTTCGATGCGAACTTTAGTGAATGGTTGGCGATGGCCTTGGCGACGACGATAGTTGGATTTCGCTTTGTATTTGAAAACCAAGATTTTTTTCGCTTTACCATGTTCAAGTACTGTACCAGTAACTTTTGCACCGTCCACAAGTGGTGTACCAACTTTAACGTCACCGTCTTTAACTACAGTTACAACTTCGTCAAAAGAAACAGTTCCTTCAGCTGCTACATCCAATTTTTCAATAGTGATTACATCGCCTTCGGAAACGCGATATTGTTTACCACCAGTTTTAATAATTGCGTACATTATGACACCTCCTTGTATTCGTACTCGCTGAATGCGGTTATCTAGCCGAAGCCAAATATTATTGACCTCTTCATGCGGCTTGCAATAGTTGGGCGTACCCAAACTATGAC
>CAUQUX010000155.1:0-3096 GCA_963521235.1 uncultured Veillonella sp.
TGTACGCCACTTTCAAATTTTAACTTAGAATATACACTGTCGCCTTCGATGGAGAATACGACCTCTTTGAAGCCACCTAATTCAGGCTCGTTCGCATCGATGATGGTACATCTCCAGCCTTGTGTTTCTGCGTACTTTGTAAACATGCGGAATAAATCTCCTGCAAACAAAGCGGCTTCATCACCACCGGCACCACCACGAATTTCGACGATAATATTTTTATCATCGTTCGGATCTTTTGGTAATAGCAAAATATGTAATTCTGCCTCTAATTCATCTCGACGAATTTTTAATTCATTCAATTCTTCTTGTGCCATAGCACGGAAGTCTTCATCTAGGCTTTTATCACCTAGTACTTCTAACGCTTCTTCAATGCCGGCTAAGACTTGTTTATATTGACGGAATGTGTTCACTGTATCCGTTAATGACGCATGTTGGCGAGTCAGTTTACGCCATTCTTCTTGGCGAGCAATCACATCTGGGTCAGAAATGCGCTGTTCCAAGTCTAAAAATTTATCTTCAATCACTTGCAGTTTATCTACTAACACGGTGACTCCTTTCTAATCTTCTTCGTAAGCATCTTCTTCACTAGGTCGCACAGATTGTAAGGCACGAATAGCCACTTCAATTTGGTCATCCTCTGGCTCTCTCGTAGTCATATATTGTAGGGCCAAACCAGGAGCAATGATGGCTTTCATGAGTGGATGCTGTGTCCGTCCAGCTAGGCGAATCAATTCATAGGAAATTCCAGCCACCACTGGCATCAAGGCTAATCTAGATACTATACGTTCCACTAAATTAGGCCAACCTAGAAATGCGAATACAACAATACTCACTACCATGACGAATAATAAGAAATTAGTACCGCACCGTGCATGTAATCTAGAATGATTTCGCACATTTTCCACGGTTAATTCCATATCATTTTCATAGGTGTGTATCGTTTTATGCTCTGCTCCATGATACTGAAAGACACGCTTAATATCTGGAGTGAGTCCAATAGCAAAAATATATAATAAAAAAAGGATTAAACGAATAATTCCTTCATATAAATTCAATATCATATGATCTGTGCCTGCACCTGGCATAAATTTTGCCAACCATGTCGGTAAGGCGATAAATAATGCTGCTGCAATGAGTACAGATACAGCCATAGTGATGGCAATTTCTTTGTTGGATACCTCTTCCTCTTCTTCTCCAGAGGCCTGTGCCGAAAAGGATAAGGCTTTCATACCAATCACTAAGGATTCAAATAAAGCTACTACTCCACGCAGAAATGGCAACTTTAATACGGGATACTTGTCTTGGATAGATTTCGTAGGTTCTTCTTTAACCGTGATGGTTCCATCTGGTTTTCGACAAGCTGTGGCCATAATCTTAGGACCACGCATCATAACCCCTTCAATGACAGCTTGTCCACCTACATATTTTTTTACTCGTTCCTGAGTCATAGGGTCTCCTGTAGAACAAATATAGGCAGAGCCTTAGCTCTGCCAATTAATTTGTATAGGTTATTTACGTAATTATTTGCCGTAACGTTTGTTAAATTGTTCGATACGACCGCGAGCTTTAGCCGCACGTTGTTGGCCTGTGAAGAATGGATGGCAGTTGGAACAAACGTCCACGCGAAGATCACCTTTAACAGAACCAGTTTTGAATGTGTTTCCACAACCGCAAGTTACAGTTGCTTCCGCATAATTAGGATGAATTCCTTCTTTCATGTATATACACCTCTTTTCAACGTCTAAACTTTTCCTATAGATTATATCACGAATGCTATACTCTATGCAATACTAGGGACTATGACTTATTCAGATTTTTCTGCTTCTAATTTTTTAGCCTCTGCTCGTTCTTGTTTTGCTTCTTCTAAAGCTTCTTCTAAATCTACAGAGTTTAAGATTTCTTTTAGTTCTAAAATCTCTTCTAATGTCAAGGTTACACCTTTTGTCATTTGTGAGTAATCTTCATCCCAAGCGCGGATATCGAATTTAGGATTGTAACGTCCCCAGCTTGTGCATGTTAATTGCTTTTTCATGCCATCTTTATTTTCTGAAAGTGTACCTAGTACTTTATAAATTGAATAATTCACCACAGCCATGATTAGCCCTCCTCTGCTTCTGTATTCGTTTCTGTTGGCACTGGTACAACCTCACTAGCTAGTGTGGCTAATGCATTGACCCAGTTTGTTTCAGCTTGCGCTTTTTCTGTTTCATATTGTTCTAATGAAGTGGTAAAGCTTGTCGTAAATGTAGCCAACGCCTCTTCTTTTACTACTTGACGACGGCAACTACCCATTAATTGTAATAAGGCTGGTGTGGTAGTTACCATGGACGCTAACGTACGTACTACTTGTTTTCCTTCTTCACTATTGAAATACGTATACCATAAGAATGGTGCACTTGGATGGTTAAAATACCAACGATATTCTACTGTATCATCTTGTAAAACAGATTGTTCCATCGCAGTTTGTACGGCTTCATCCTCTGGGGATGCCCCTAAATGAATACCACCCTTTTGTTCCAATGTAACAGACACATCGATGCCTTTCATAGATACTTGTAAATAATATCCCTCCAAAGCTTCAAACATACGTTGCATGTATGTTGGAATACGATAGTCTCCATGCATATATCCATCTTCACCCATGGTTGGATGTTTTGGATTCATACTTACTTGTACACCATATAGTGAAAGTCCATAGTGAGCCAAACTAAATGTTTCCATAGACGCCAAAACTTCGTGAGGCAATGGAATGAAGTTGGTTTGCTTATACCCATCTTCAACGATTTCACAAATGGACAAATCTACTTTTTTCACAGGTCCTAAGCCATAGCGGAATTCATAGATTTGCAATGGTGCCCATTCTCGAACGACTTCTAAATGATTTTGAAGAATCATGAACTGTAATGCTACTCGATTCATATTCAATTGATCTTGTACGGCAGACACTGGAATGAAGTAACGTACAGTTCCTTTTTCGCTTACATTATTCACACGAGCCGCCATTTCTTCCATCGTCGTTACTGGTGCTGTGAACATGCCGGATGTAGCCGCTACAATGTGGTCAAAAATGACATCTTCTGGCCATTCATTGAT
>CAUQUX010000156.1:0-3066 GCA_963521235.1 uncultured Veillonella sp.
CATTTGTAGTACGTGGATTTGACATGATGCCACTTAATTCGAAAACTTCTTTTCCTACCTCTTGCAGTACATTGATAACAGTATCATATACACCATTTTTCTTAATGCTTCCACCACCATAGGTGACTAGCACTCGTTTCCCATATTGTTCTAATTCACTAGCCAAAGACTCTACTACACAGTCTTTTCCAAACACGATTTTTGTTGGATTATGGTATATAAATGATTTCATAAGACCCTTGTCTCCTTCCTAAGAGATATTATGACCGGTGAAAAAATGAATAGGCTATCGTTCTTTCATAAACTGTATCTGCCTTAGTTTTGCTTTCACCGTTCACATTAATATCATTCGGCACAAATTGAGGTTCAATCGCAATCCCCGCATGACTTCCATACTGGCGATCTCTACCTTTCTCATTTAGCCAATTCCCCGTATACACCTGAAAATGTGGCGCATCTGTATGAAATACGGCAGTTACATCCTTAGCTTGTAACACTGCAAATGGCACAACAGAATCCCCTGTATCTAGCCCATCAACGGAAGCTGTTACAAAGTCATGATCATAACCTTTGTAAAGGTGTAATTCATCTGCATAATAGTCCAAGGCTTTTTGCAAATCCATCCCTTTTCTAAAATCAAAAGGAGTTCCTTCTACTGATGCTGGTTCTAGCTGTGGAATTTGGTGTTCTCCAAATGGCATATATTGATGGGCCCCTAGCTCTAATACATGACCCGATAAGTCCCCTTCTCCATGTAAATTAAAGTATACATGGTTCGTCAAATTCACAAAGGAGTCCTTTGAGGTTGTGTACACATATGTTACCACTAGTGTTTCTTCTACCACTCTAAAGACAGCTTCTACATAGAGATCTCCTGGGAATCCATCCTCTTCGGAAGTAATGGTATGAGATAGATGTACTGCTGTGTCAGAGCAATCTTCTTCCACTACATCCCATAGTCGATGTCCGATATTTCCTTTTCCGCTATGCAATAAATTAGGTCCATTATTAGCCTCTAATTGATGGACTACTCCATTCCAAGTATAGTTTGCATTAGCAATGCGATTGGCTACACGGCCTACCGTGGCGCCTAACTGTCCATGGCGCACTTCATAATCCTGTACAGAATCATATCCCAATGCCAAATGACGTTCTAATACTTTATCATAGACAGCTACAATGGTAGCACCATAATTGCTAATTTGCACTCGCAATGTGTCGTTTTCTAATGTAAATAATTTTGCTTCTTGACCAGTTTGTAAGTGTCCAAATGATTCTACTTTCATCATATCTCCTATCCGCCAATGCGCCACATTGGTCGTTCCACCTTCTCAATAGCTTCTCCATCATGACTTGCGTATCGTCCTTGCAAGGCCTCCTCTATACAATGCAATATAGCCTGAGCATCGGCGCCTCGTTGCACCATACGTTTTAGTTCCAAATCCTCATCTCGAAGCAAACACAATCGCAAATACCCATCTGCCGTAAATCGAATCCGATTACAAGAAGAGCAATATTGATTAGATAAAGGGAAGATAAACCCGATTTGTTGCCCGCTAGGTAAGCGGAAATATTGAGCTGGACCGAATCCCAATCGATCTGTCACAAGCTCTAGAGGAGCCCCTACAATACGTTCTAACTGTGCTTTCCATTCTTGAAATGTAGGAACATGACTCTGTTTGCCTTGAAATGGCATATACTCAATAAACCGCCACACCACATTCCATGTATCACCATAGTGTAACAATACTCGAACTTCCTCATCAGACATAGGTTTTTGTACAACTGTATTGATTTTTATGTTCTTAAAGCCTGCTGTTTTTGCCGCCTCGATTCCTTGCAATACACGTTCTAATTGTCCCGATCGTCCAACGGCTTGTGCAAACCCTTCTTCTTCTACGGAATCCAAGCTAATATTTAATCGACGCACGCCGGCTGCATATAGTTTTTCTGCCTGTTGTGAAAGTAAGCTCCCATTAGTTGTCATCGAAATATCAGAAAACCATCCTTTTTTTTGCACCGCCTCTAACAATTCATATAAGTGTGGATACAATAGAGGTTCCCCACCGGTAAAGCGTATTGCTTTGACTCCGCCTAACCACAAAGCTTCTAACACGGACATCCAAAAAGATGCAGGCAACACGGGTGCCATAGCTTCTGTAATTTCATGAGGACGACAATAGGTACAACAAAAATTGCAGGCTTCGGTCAACGATATGCGTGCATATTCAATGACACGCCCTTGACTATCTTGCATTTATTGTTCCTCGATAATTCTCACTGCATCTCCCACACGAATGATGCCACCTTCTAAGACGCGTCCAAAAATACCTTGTGTCGGCATAATACAGCTTCCAACTTGTTGCATAATCTCACAGCCATGATGACATTCTTTGCCGATTTGTGTGACTTCAACAATCGTCTTGCCTAACTCTAACTTAGTACCCACTGGTAACTGGTATAATGTTAGCCCTTCCACAGTAATATTTTCAGCAAAGTCACCAGGGTTTACATCTGCTCCACTTTTTCGCATGAGCTCAATACTTTCAATCCCTAATAAGCTTAATTGGCGATGCCAAGGGCCTGCGTGTGCATCTCCTTCAATACCGTGATTGACCAACAATTCCGCTTCAGGAATATTCGTTTTTTTCTGACCTTTTGCTCTGCTAATTGAAATAGCAATAATTTTTGCGTTCATTATATCTCCTTAGATTAGTATATTTCATATTATAACATGTTTATTTTGTAAAGCTATAACAAAAAACACGCCCTCAAAGATTCTAATAAAAATTTATTAGCCAAAGGACGTGCTCTTATTTCTCAACGCTAGTAACATATGCTAGCTATCACACTCTTTATTGATTTATATCTTCTTTGCCCAGTCCATTGAACACTACATTCAATACGACTGCTAAGATACTACCAAAGGTAATGCCACTTTTAAAGATAATTTTTGCTGCTGCAGAGAAATTATGGTAGAACTCAGGTGCTCCAATTGGTATCATGGCCACACCAATACTTAATGCTACAATAATTAAGTTATGATTATTTTAATAATCTACTTTA
>CAUQUX010000157.1:0-2931 GCA_963521235.1 uncultured Veillonella sp.
GTAGAAGGGTACAATGCAGAAGAAGGCTATGCCTACATGGAACAACGTAATAACTTTAAAGTAGGGGAAGAGGTAGAGTTCTGTCAACCTCATGGGCCATTAGTAAAACATGTGATTACTCGCATGACGGATGAAGATGGCAATGACATCGATGTGGCTAAACATGCACAAATGAAATTGCGCTTGTATATCGACACACCATTGGAAGAATTCTCTATGATGCGCCGTGAAACAAAGAAATAATAGGTTCTAAGGAGGCAGACTATGCAAACACAAGCAATTGCCTATGATCCGCAGTATGTGTACTTTCAGATTGACCGAAGCCAAACCAATTATGTAAATCGTATTTTGGAAGGCTATGAATATGTAGGAGTTATGACGACGGTGAATACAGAGGGACTTTGTATGATCCGTACCACAGAATCGACGCGAGAACTGGCAAAGGAAATCTTACAATCTTTGCCCGTATCCGTTACTTTGCTAGATACAATGGAATGAGTAAAGGGAGATATACATGGGACGTAAAAATTATGAAAGTATTGGTATAGACTACGATGAGGAGTTGGATACTAGTGGTAAAACAGGCGGTAACAACGGACAGAGATATCGCTATACCCTACATATTCCAGCTAAATTCGATGATGATTGCCGTAAATCGTTAGAAACGTTGATGCGCTATCAATTAGAACATGTTGGCACCGTAGAAGAAGGTGAAAGCGTATACTTGGACAATGGAGAAATCGACTATTGTATCATCCGCTTCTCTATGGATGGTGATCCTACTTTGATACCGGTAGTCGCAGAAGCGTTGGAAGAAATCGCCTTGCCATATGGGTCTAAATTGTATTTCGATGAACATATGATAGCCGAAGTAGGAACATTGCATCATATTCGTGTTAATTTTGATATGGCACAAGAGAAGGCAATATCCAGAAGTGAGTTTACTCGATTGGATAGGAAAATTTCTGATGCATTAGATGGAATTAATGTAGTGAGTTCCACCTATATGAGTGTACCAGATGGTATAGCTTCCTACTTTTATTACGTGGCAGATCTAGATATGGCGATGGAAATAGTTCGTTCCTTCCTAGACCGCAACCGTTTTGGTCAAACAGCGAACATTGAAGTGGTGGATTCTGGCATGACAGTACAAGAACGATATATGTCTGAAGTGTGCCGTGTATACAGATCTATGACTTTAGAATTGTGGAAAGAAATTCAAAAGGAATGGAAAGCCATTACACCTAATGACTGGATGCAGTTACTGCGCAAGTATCCCCACACACCAGAAGGAGTGACGTATTTTCTAAATATGCTGGACGGAACCTTGGGAAAACAATTTACGTCTTTGCAGGTTCCTTTCCCCATGTATATCCATGAAGGGAAAAAGTTTTACTCGTTATCGGCTAAGGAAATGCTAACTCAGACTGCAGAAGATTTAGATGTACTACAAATGGCATTGTCTGTAGCTAAACCTAAGCAAGTACGTGCTCGTACTAGTCAGTGGGATGCTTGCTTGCTGGCAGTCACAGGGGATGGACCAGAGGCGTCTCGGTTGTACATTGACTACAATCCAACGAAGCAAGGTCATGTGGGGCAAATACTATTATATGATGGTGAAAGTCAAGCATTAGAAGTAGTAGCCCCGTCCTTTAATCGATTCCTATTACAGTTGTTGCAAAATGGCTTAGATGCCTTTGTGGATCATGTAGTACAAGTAGTGATGGAAAAGTCATTATCCATAGATTTAGATACCATTGATCTCCATGATGATGTGAACCGTTTATTGGTTAGTGCTATGGCTAGTCTTACAGATAAGGTGTTAGAGCATGTAGAGCCGCCAACAATCGGTAAACGAGGATGTATGGGGATGGTTATGCTAGAGCACGATAGTTTCAACTTTCCGCGGTTTAAAAAAGACTTACTTACCCTATGGGATATTTCCTCTGTGACTAGCCCAGAAGGCGTACAAGTGCGTGCAGCTATGGCTCGAAAAGATATACAGTCTATCACGGAAGATGAATTAGAAGAAGCACATTTCTTGCTCATTGATGACTATAAAGTCGTTATCGTTCCCTTTCCATTTGCTATGCCATCGATCATAGCCGAAGGAGCGGCGATGAAAAATTATTTATGGGACGATGCTATGGGCGCTGTCACAGGCCATACATATCATGTGGCAATCAGTATTGTAGATGGACCTAGTGATCGCATGGCACAAGAAGCATTGTTGATGAAGTTACTTTCAGTAGTCAGTCAACAAGGTGATGCAGTAGGTATCTATACAAATGGGCTTGTGTATGAACCGATGACATATGTTGCAGAAACTGATAAATTGCGCCATGATGAATTGCCTATAGGAAACATGATTTGGGTAGATTTCGATTTTGAAGAAGACGGCACTGTATCTGGACATACTACGGGTATGGAAGCCTATGGAAAGCTAAATATTGAATGGTTGCATTATCCTGGGGATGTGGAAGAGCTATGTGCATCTATGCGTGCAATTGCAGCTGTTGTACTATCTTTGGAATCGGATGTACAAGATGGAGATACATTGATGATTGATGAGGAAACCAACTATACAGTACGGATTAGTGAAAGTGTACATGCAGAGGATATGCAAACTCTACAAATCTATGTGGCTAATTCTGATGAAATAGATGGATACTAGTATGTATAAAAAAAAGGACACTGCGATGATCGGTGTCCTTTTTGATTAGAAGCATTGTCGATAGGTCAATGATATTGTATAGCTGTTTATTAGAAAAAAAGTGGTTAATTTTTCAATTTCTATTTGCAATTTAAGTTAGAAAAAAGTTTAATAAATTATAAAAAAATACTTGCATAGATTTTGGGGATATGATATTATATATTTGTTGTTACGGTAAGTAACAAACGGTAGCGAAACAGTGTTTCCCAAGGACAGTT
>CAUQUX010000158.1:0-2929 GCA_963521235.1 uncultured Veillonella sp.
TTGTTGCAAGAGAATATAATATACCGGCAGTTCTTGGAGTTGGTTTTGCAACTACAAAATTCAAAGATGGCGATATCATACAAGTAGATGGTAATACCGGCGAGGTCAAAGGTTGCTGATATGAAATCAAAAAGATTAAAAAGAATTGAGAAGGCAAAAGATTTTAATTGAACCACTTTTACCTTTCCATAGCTATTCCGTTTTAGTAACTTGGTCTTGTTGTTACAGCCCTCTGTAAATCCATTAGAGTATGGCAATAGGAAGGCGTTAAATGCTTCGTCATACCAACTACTAAACGATCGTAGAAGATTATTAAATTCGCTAAGATTTGCAACTCTTACAAGAGACAGGAAGTTAGATAATGTACTCTCAATAGCTGTTCGTACTAAGTGGAATCGATCGGCAATAATAGTAACATTGGAAAATAGCTTTCTCATCTTGGATCGGAAAAACTCCGACATGTCCATGACTAGATAACGCACCTTGGAGCGTTCTTAAAAGCTAAATTTGGTAAAATGACTAAATAAAGCTATCTCACTTCTTTCAGGTAAGATATCTAGTACTCGTCTACCTTTTGGATTTGTGACGATGATATGGAATTTATGTCCGCCAGCATTTCCTCTAAACTCATCAATGGCAAGAGTTGTTGGTAAATGAGGTGGGATTCCGAAGTTAACTGTCTTAGTTGACGTGCGAATGACAGTGGTAACCGATACATTGACCTCATTGGCAATATCCGTATAACGATGAGTTCCTTGTAACTTGTGCATCATTGTAGCGATGACAGCTTTACTCATCTGTAAATACCTTCTGATGAAGGAGTTCTTTTCATTGAAAGTTTATCACAAGAGTTGCATCGGAATCTGCGTTGATTGTGCTTGCCAATCTTCTGACACTTACTAAATGATGGACTTACCTCTGTACCTAAATTAATTATTGTAAAGTAAACTGAATGATATACCTATTTTTATGCATAAAAATATACCTTGGGGGGATGGCGGGTGCTGTCCCCCAAGGTATATATTATAGAACCCAATTTTCCTATGAACGTTATGTAAATAAGGACGGTTAATTTGAATTTACATTCAATGATTAAGGAGATAGTTTGGATCATTCCTCTCCTTGTTGGACATAGATAGTACTAGTGGTGTAATCGTAATGGCTGTCGCGATAGCGTGGGTTGTCTACGGCAAGTCTCCACAGTCGACTTGCTAGTTGATCTTGTTCACATAGTACCTTGGTAATCCCCGTTGCTTGCTGACAGAAAGGAGCCCATTTTTGCACGACTGGTATGGATGCTCGCTTCTCTTTCAGATAGTGGCGACCTCGATTGTTGAAAGCTAGTAGACGACCATAGGTAGGACCTTGCTGGTGGCATTGGTGGAACATCTCTTTAGTGCGACGGAAAAGACTGTAGGCTGCGATGCGATCGAGACGAGCATAGGTATAACGTTTTGATTTTAAACTTTCACGGGCTTGTTCCCAAGAAGAGAGGGCATTAGCCGTGAGCCATGCGTCTTCTAAGCCATCGCTCATATCATGTAGGAGTTGCAATTCTTCTTTGGTCATGATACGGCTAGTAAGGTGAATCATGTCATAATAGCGATCTAAGGTAGCGTAATAGTTGGACTCTACGACGTCCATCGCAAGAGGGGCGACCATAGGGGGTAAGTAGTGATGCCACTGGGGACTAGTTTTGCCTAACGAGGTAGTCCCATTGATTGCCAATTCACCTAAGGAGATAGCCCTATCGATTTCTGATGGCGTACAAGGTGAACAAGTAGTACTTGTTGCCTGTTGCGTGTTATGGGATTCCAACGGATTAGAAGCAGTTTGTTTCGAAGCATATATAGCACTTCGTAAGGCCGTACCAGATGGTAACGAATCATCTAAGGTTGGATTGTGATGGGAACTAGTTCGTTTCACAGGAATGATGTCTAGCTCGATGTGATAGCGATGTAAGGCGCGTATGTATTCAATGGCTAAGATAGTATTAGGGTCAGTGTCCAATGGAGGTATGTTTGCTACGGTCTTGCTCTTTGAGGAGGGCTGTTTTGTTAGTGAAAGCGTGCTATAGGATGTGTTTTCGTCTAGGAAATCATCGGTATGATATGAGGGGCTTGCGGAATGAAATGGCTGTAGTGCTTTGCGTAAGGCTGTGCCATAGGAGTACCCTTGCCCTAACAGAGTGCGCAATGATTCTTGCGTGCTAGGGTAATCGAGGGCTTTGGCAATGGATACAAGGTCCTCTACTTCTGTATGGCTGGCCCCAAAGGAAATAGCGTCACACCCTAGGGCCTGTAATAATCTGACACCACCGGATGCAAAATATTCTGCAGAACTAACGGCGAACATGGAGGGTAATTCAAAAACAATATCGGCACCACCCATGACAGCCCATAGGGCACGATTAAATTTAGAAAATATGGCAGGTGTTCCTCGTTGCACAAAGTCGCCACTCATCACAACGAGCAAAGTTGCATCTGGATACATTTGCCGTAAGTCTTTTAACTGATGAGCATGCCCTTTGTGAAAGGGATTATATTCTGCAATAATTCCAATGGTGTTCATGGTCTAATACCTCCTGTTATGTACATTAGTATATCATGAGATAAAACTTTCATAAACGCTACCCATAGGGTAATTAGTTGGAAGGGAAAGTGGTATACTATAGATACAGAAAGGAATGAAGTGAAATGAATGTAAAAGAGCTTAAACAATTTTATGTGTCTGTTGTTGAACGTGGTAATCCTATTAAACTTAGTAAATTCAAATGCGAAGAAGATGCATGTGACAAATTTTTAGAGTTTATGCGATATAACAAAAAAGTAGATTTATATGTATCATCATTATAATAATTTATTCAATTATGTATGACAGTGTAAAATATTTTGTGTAAACATGTTTAGTTAGTATTGAAAAAAGAACT
>CAUQUX010000159.1:0-2919 GCA_963521235.1 uncultured Veillonella sp.
CGCTGTTAGTAACAGTGCCTTTCGATACGATTTACTTCGGTTGTGGAACACCGACGGTGTTGTCCATTTAGGAATTGATTCGTATATTAGAGACTGTGTACAACACATATACGATAAGTAGCGATGTGGAAATTACCATAGAGGCTAACCCTGGTGAAGTAGATACACAATACTTGCGACACTTATATGAGCTTGGCATCAACCGTATCAGCTTTGGTGTGCAAACATTTCGTGATGACCATTTGCGTGTATTGCACCGAACTCATACTGCAAAGATGGCACAGCAAGCTGTTCTGGAAGCCTATGAGGTAGGCTTCCGCAATATTAGCATTGATCAAATTTATGGATTACCGCAACAAACATTGGATGACGTTTCTTATAATTTAGATATCATTCAGTCTTTGCCCTTAAATCATATCTCTATCTATGGCCTGCAAGTGGAACCTAGTACCTTATTGCATTGCCAAGTTATGGACCATTCGGTTACATTACCTTCAGAAGATAGTTGCGAACAGATGTACGACTACCTTGTAGAAGGGTTAGAAAAACAGATGTTCGATAGATATGAAATTGCTAGTTTTGGGAAAGATGGTGCTTTCAGTCGTCATAATATCAAATACTGGCATGGAGCAGATTACATCGGCTTTGGTGCCGGTGCCCATTCCTTTGTGGGGAATCGGCGCTTTCAGAATACCCCGTATGTAGTGCCTTACATTCATAAGATTGAAATTGGTGAAAGTCCATGCATTGAGGAAGAAATCATCACGAGCCCTCGTGACTATGAAGATTTTAGCTTTCTTGCGTTGCGCACGAAGTGGGGGTTAATACCTAGTTTGTTTGAAAGTCGATTTAAGTTAGACTTTCACAATATATATGGATCTGTCATTGCAGATCTAATGCGTAAACAATTGCTTGTTTATGAAGATGATGCATATCGTCTCACCAAGGAAGGGGCCAAGCACGGCAATTATGTGTTTAGTCAGTTCCTTACGTCCTAAGTAGGAATGTACGCCCATACAGTTAATTTAGGAGAGTTTTATGAAAACAGCAGTTATTTTACACGCCTTATTCAGTGAGTTCACATACGAACAAATGGAGGCGATTTTTAGCCTAGCGAAAGAACATAATGGAAAGTTCCGTATCGTTCCTACAGGCATCCAAATTTATGATATTACAAAAGAACAAAAAGCATCTATCCTTGAGCACTTACCAGAAGGAGTGGTACAAGTACAACATAAATCGGTGAACTCCATCGTGGCATGCCGAGGTACAGATGGATGTAGCCACGCATTTATGGAAACTATTCCGATGGCGACTATGGTAGACCAAAAACACTACGGTAAAGACATGCCTAACAAAATTCGCATCGGCATCAGTGGTTGCCCTCGATGCTGTGCTGAATCCATGATTAAAGATATCGGCCTAGTGGGAAAACCAAATGGCTTTACCTTAGTAGCAGGTGGCACAAGCGGCGCCTTACCTCGAAAAGCAATTACCTTGCTAGAAGGATTATCTCCGGAAGAAGCAGAACAAAAAATCTCGGAGCTCTTAGAATGGTATAGCACCAATGCGAAGCCAAAAGAGAAGTTCGAGCATGTATTACAACGATTGGGGAATCCGTTCCAGTAAAACGTCACTTGTGATGCTATGTAGCCTGTGGCTAACTAAACTAAATATATTAAAAGGAAGAGCACGGTATACTCCTCACAAACGGTATTTCATAATGTTTGTTCGGAGCACACCGTGCTCTTCTAGTGTTTGTGTAATTTAGTTGGTAAGATTCGCCACAGGCTACTACGCTTAACTTCGTTCCTAATGGGAATAGATTACTACTTAATGGTTTTGTAATACACGCCAGCTTTAGGGTTGGTGATTCTTAGTTTTAATGGTGCATCGTCCTTGATAAGGTATAACGTGTCTTCTTCTAATCCAGTCCATTCTAATGATATGGAAGTTTCACCTGTAGTGATACCAAGTTCCTCCAAGGGAGGGATATACAGCAGTCGTACTCCTTTAGGTAGGAGTGTACTGCTTTTTTTTATGAAGAGTAATCGCTCCCTGTGATTTGCATAGTCCAATATATGCTCTAATTCATGGTGATGTTCTTCGTTGATGACATCATGAATACGTGTATGCTCGATATGTATAAAGTTTTCAATCGTATCTCGCTGTAGTGTGATAAGTTTCATAATATGTGTTCCTTCGTAGTGGTTCGTTGAAAAGTGCATTTTATACATGGATATATTATAGAAAGTTCATCCAATTTTGTCGTGAATGAAGGATTCTATGTACGTGTATTGATTTAGAATCTTCATCTATTGTAAAGAATAGAATGTATTTTTTTATAATACACTTTCTAAAGCCTTTTTTTCTTAGATATGGATCAGAAACCAATACATATCTATGCGGCATTAAAGAAAGGTCGTAAAGTGTGTTTTCTATTATTTCTACAAAATTAGCTGCCGTAAATGGAGCGCTAAGAGAGTGATTTATATAGTAAACAATCTGCATGAGATCTTTTTGATAGGAATCTGATACGTAAATGTTATAAGTTTCCATTCGTAAGTGCCTCTTTTATATTTTTCATAGAATCTTCAAGAGTCATACTTCGACCATTTTTAAAATCTGTTTCACTTTCTTCAAGTAGATGATATAATTCGTATCTTGCCATAAGATTATTATAGGAATCTATACTCATAACAGCTAGATCACCTCGACCGTTTTTAGTAACAAAGACTGGTTCACCTGTTTCGTTACAGAACGAAGAAATATCATTATAATTATTTCTTAAATCAGTACTTGATTTGATAATAGGCATTATAATCCCTCCTTTTAATCTAAAGATATTATACTATTATTTCTTTAGAAGTACAATTATTTAACACCATACCTACTTAATTGTGAATGAGATAGTGGGAT
>CAUQUX010000160.1:0-2903 GCA_963521235.1 uncultured Veillonella sp.
AGTAGGAATGACTGTGAAAAAAGGAAAATCCATAGCGCTAATGGGGAGTACTGGTAAAAGAACAGGTAGCCATGTTCATTACGAAGTGCGTGTGAATGGCGTAGCTACAGACCCATTATTATTTTTGCCCATTCAATAGGAGGTCGTATGAAATCTTACGTGCAAGTCTATACAGGGGACGGTAAGGGTAAAACAACCGCCGCTATTGGTCTTGCTGTGCGTGCAGCAGGAGTCGGTAAAAAAGTATTATTGCTTCAATTTATGAAGTCAAAAGTGTATTCAGAACATGCTGTATTGGATCAATTAGAGCCAATTACAGTAGAGACTGTAGGGAAACCGTTCTTTATCATTCCAGAAGGTATGAAAAGTGACGAAGAGTTGCGCCGATGGGGCGATGATGTGGTGGTCTTTCCCAAAGGACAACCTCCACAAGAGTACAAAGATTTAATCCATATTGGACAAGAGCGAGCGTTACAAGCTGTATCTACAGGAGACTTTGATATCGTCATCTTGGATGAATACAATATGGCGTTATTTTTTGGATTAATCGATGAAGAAGAAGGGCGTGCTCTCTTAGCTGCTCGCAATCCAAATGTAGAAGTGGTCTTCACTGGTCGAGGAGCGCCACAATGGCTTTTGGATGAAGCGGATTTAGTCACCGTTATGGAGGCGTATCGTCATTATTATGATCAAGGAGTAGAAGCACGTCTTGGTATTGAGCATTAAGGGTAAAGAATGTTATAATTTAAATGTATATATCTTGTAGTATACCTGAAAGGTAGGTGGTATCGTGTCACTATGGATGATTCTATTACTGTTGGTAATAGCTTTCATCATAGCCATTCTATGTATTCCTATCATATATAGTCTGAAAGTAAGTTCACGTAAGCCCTATGAATTTGATTTCCGATTAGAGTGGATGTATCGTATTTTGAAAGTACATATTGCCTATAAGCAAGGTCACTCTTTGTTTAAAGAAGTCTATGTATTAGGGTCTATGAAGGTAGGTTCTGCTCGCGATTATGAAGATTGGTTAAATCGGCGGGTCAAAGAAGAATTAGATCCCCTAGCAGGAGAGGCAGAACAAGACGATGTAGACAGTAAAGAAGCACAAAAAGAACCTGATCCTTATCCAGTATCTGGCTACTCAGGTCCAGAGCCGGTACAATCTGTACGATTTGACAAGAATGGGAATGTGCTACATCCAGTAGAGTCTACGTCACAGAAAGAAACTACAGAGGAACCAAAGGATGCGAAAAAACTACCTAAATTTTGGTGGTGGAAACATGTATCAAATCCTAAATTGTATGAAGCGCTGTTTACCGTTAGTAAACAATGTGCGAGCCATGCTAGCCCTAGAGCATTCCGCTTAGAAGGGGATTTTGGGATTCCTAGACCCTATGAAATGGGACTCATTACAGCGGCAGCCTATACCTTATGTCCAAAGCAAGTGGAGCAGGTTAACTTCTCCTATACGGAATTTGCCTATACAGGTAGTCTAGAGGTAAAAGGACATATGCAATTAGGTGTGTTTGCATTCTATGGAACTCTATTTGTAGTAAAAAAAGCAGTTAGAGAGTGTCTGATTGATAGTATGAAGGCATTTTTACAGTATCGTCGCCGTAAGCAAAGTGCGAAATAATAAAAACTTTCAGAAGTTGGAGAATAGTAGGAGGTCATGATGGATACTAAACTTACAAATTTAAAAGACAACTTGGAACCGTTATTTGAGCAATTCAAAGAAATGATTCGTGTGGAAACAGTGGTAGGTGAAGCTGTACAATTAGGGGATACTACGATTGTGCCATTTGTGGACGTATCTCTTGGTTTAGGGGGATGCCATAAAGCTGGTGGTGGCGGAGCGAAAGTAGAGCCAACAGCAGTGCTTGTGATTAAAGGGGAACGCATTGAATTATTCAATATTAAAGGTTCTGCTAAATATACTGGATTCGACCGCTTAATTGGTATGGTTCCAGAGATCATCAGCAAATTGAAAAAAGATGAATATGTATATGTAAGTGAAGAACAATAATTTTCATGTAAATTTCATATACGTAGGGTATAGTAGAGGTGTAAGTTATTTGCTAAATGCAAATAACTTTGCTATACTAGACAAATAGATGAAAATATTTCTCATAGGGAGGCTTATACATGAATTTAACTAAAAAAATTGCAACTTTAGGTGCACTAGCTGTTGTTGGGGCTTTCACAGTGTCCAATGCTGCGAATGTTGGCGTTATTAACGAAGAAGCTATTTACACTGGCTACAATGGTTTTGGCGCTATTCAAATGCAAATCGATAAATTGCGTGCGGAATATGGTCCTAAATTAGAAGGCGAATTTAAAAAATTAAACAACTTCAAAACAGATGCAGAAAAACAAGCATATTTTGACAAAAATGTTCGTAGCATCCAAGAAAAATACAATCAAGAAGAAGCTAATGCATTAGCTCCATTGGATAAAAAAGTAGCAGAAGCGATCCAAGCTATTGCGAAAGAAAAAGATATTGATGTATTAGTAGCTAACCCAACATCTGCTGGCGCTGTTAAAGAAGGTAACCAAGTTATCGACTTAACTCCAGTAGTAGTAGAACGCATCAACAAATAAGATATAAAAAGCCCCTAGGTCATGTGACCTGGGGGTTATTTTTTTATACATAGTATGGTGTTCTTATGGTATAGAATCGGGGTTATAGGACAAAATGAGTTGGTTTTAATAGGGATGAGCCTAGTATTTAACTAGGTTCATTGAATGTTAAAGTTGTTAAAAATTGAGTTAATTTAGTAGGTAGATGATAAAAAAGGTGTGAACCCTATGCTAATGATTAGCATGTATTCACACCTTTTACTATTGGCTTATTTATGAATTAAGTTTACAATGAACTCGCTATCTTCCACCAATGT
>CAUQUX010000161.1:0-2860 GCA_963521235.1 uncultured Veillonella sp.
AGTAAACACAGGTATGTACATTTTTGATTCTAAAGAATTATGGCCTTGTTTAGAACAATTGTCAGATGACAATGCACAAGGAGAGCTATATATTACAGATGTGGTGAGTATTCTTGTACGAGCAGGCAAAACAGTGAGCGCTTACATGACCATGGATAGTGATGAGTCCTTAGGGGTAAACAGCCGTTTGCAGTTGGCACAAGCAGAGTTAATTTTGCGCAATCGCACCAACTTAGCCTTGATGGAAGCTGGTGTGACTCTAGTGGACCCACATAGTACATACATTGCTCCAGAAGTGGTAGTTGGAACAGATACGATTATTTATCCGAATACAACCTTAGAAGGTAATACGGTGGTAGGAACGAATAATATCTTAGGGCCAAATACACGCTTGTCCAACGTAACAGTAGGAGATAATAACCATATCCATGATTCCTATGCACATGATTGCGAAATCAAGAACGATACGGTGATTGGTCCATTTGTTCATTTGCGTCCAGATACAGTGTTGTCTGACAAAGTGAAAATTGGTAACTTTGTAGAAGTTAAAAATAGCGTGGTAGGGGTAGGTACCAAACTTCCTCACTTATCTTACATCGGTGATAGTGATGTAGGATCGAAGGTGAATATTGGTTGCGGAACTATCACGGTGAACTACGATGGTAAAAAGAAACATCGAACTATCATTGAGGATGGCGTATTTGTGGGTTGTAACTCTAATTTAGTAGCGCCTGTAACGATTGGTAGTGAAAGTTATGTGGCTGCAGGTTCCACTATAACGAAGAATGTGCCAAACCGTGGATTAGCATTCGGACGGGCTCGCCAAGTGGTCAAAGAGAACTGGGTAACAGATGATACTTTCAAGAAATAACAATGTGTAAAAAAAATGATAAAATAGTTTACACAAAATTGAGAAAATGAAGTACAATATACATAGAGCCTTTGTGCATCAAATTGTAAGTCAATTGTTTTAGAGGAGTAATGACATGACACTAGAAGATGGTAAACGACTCAAAATTTTTACAGGTAATGCAAATCCGGCATTAGCCAAAGAAATTTGTGATTATTTGGACCTTCCAATAGGAGAAGCCTTTGTAGGTCGCTTCAATAATGGTGAAGTACAAGTCATGATTGATGAAAGTGTACGTGGTAAAGACGTATTTATCGTACAACCAACTAGCTATCCTGTGAATGATAATGTAGTGGAGTTGTTCATCATGGCAGATGCTTTGAAACGTGCATCCGCGCGTCATATCACAGCCGTTGTACCATATTATGGATATGCTCGCCAAGATAGAAAAACTCGTGGTAGAGAACCAATTACAGCAAAATTAATGGCAGACTTATTACAAACTGCTGGTGTGACTCGCCTTGTAACTGTAGATCTTCATGCAGGTCAAATTCAAGGGTTCTTTGATGTGCCAGTAGACCATTTAATGGGGGCTTCCATTATTGCAAACTATATTAATGAAAAGAAAATGGAAGATGTCATCGTTGTATCTCCAGACCTTGGTGGTGTAACGCGTGCCCGCGATTTAGCGGACCGTATTGGTGCACCAATTGCAATTATCGAGAAAAAACGTCCACAACCAGGTGTTGCGAAAGTAATGAACTTAATTGGTGATGTACAAGGTAAAAACTGTATCATTATTGACGATATTGTAGATACAGCAGGATCGCTTGTAGAAGGGGCGAAAGCATTACAAGAATTTGGCGCTAAATCTGTAACCGCTTGTGTGACACATGCAGTATTAACAGATCCAGCTTGCGAACGTATTGCTAACTCCAACATTAAAGAGTTAATTGTAACAAATACAATTGATATTCCAGAAGAACGTCGATTACCTAATATTACAGTACTGTCCGTAGCTCCTTTATTGGGAGATGCGATTTTACGTATTTTCCGAGAAGAGTCTGTAAGCTCTTTGTTTGATAAATAAGATGAAGTTAATAGTTGGACTTGGAAATCCAGGTAGGGACTATGAGGGAACTCGTCATAATATCGGATTCATGGTAGTGGATGCTATTGCTGATGGCGTGAGTCATACACCATGGAGAGAAGATTATAAAGCGGAACTCTGTTCATGCACGATAGCGGGCGAAAAAGTATTGTTGGTAAAACCGCAAACATTTATGAACCTTAGTGGTGAGTCTGTAGGTCCTTTAATGCGATATTATAAGCTTACACCTGAGGATGTTTATGTCATATATGATGATATGGACTTACCAGTTGGGAAGCTTAGAATTCGACCAAATGGAAGTGCAGGTGGACACAATGGGATCAAGTCTATGATTAGTCATTTAGGAACGGATGGTTTTCCACATTTTCGTTTTGGTATTGGTCGACCTTTGCCGGAGTGGACCGTGGTAGATCATGTATTATCACGATTCCCAGAAGAACAACAGGATACAGTAAAGAAGGGTGTTAAGGCTATGATGAAAGCTGTTCTTGGTTGTGTAGAAGTAGGTATCGATAAAGGAATGAATCTATATAATCCTAAAAAAGGACGGCCTCGTTAAAAAAAGACTAGAAAAAACCAAAATAGAGCAACTGTTCTATTTTGGCTTTTCTTATGCATATATCGTGTATAATAGGGTGGTTTTGATCAACCATTGAATTACTTTTGAATTGATGGCTTAATTCAATCAAATAAATTCACTATATATGTTTTTTCATCTTGAAATTATGAAAATAAAAGTATATACTAAATCTAGAGCAGTATAATTAGTATTTAATGTGAATCGTCTTTATTTTTACTTATTGTGAGGGAGGCATTATCATGAAAGGTAATAATTGGGGCGGCAAGCGGGCTGGTGCAGGTCGCAAAAAATCCTTATTTGAACGTAAAGGACGTACATT
>CAUQUX010000162.1:0-2851 GCA_963521235.1 uncultured Veillonella sp.
ATAATTGTAACCCACTACTTAGTATAGACCCAATTATGATAAAGGGCAATAGGCGTAGTGTTTCTTCTTGTAATCTTCCAAAAAATCCTATATCTTTTGACAGTGATTTTACTAGAGTTAATTGTTTCCATGGAGGGAATGCATCAGTACGACCGTAGATACGAGAGCCACAATATTGGCTTACAATAAAAGCTAGCAAAATTCCTAGTAAAGGTCGTCCCCAGAGTATCATTGGCTCTTTAGGGAATGCATAATAAGTGGAGAGTAGTACAATAGGATTTAGCAAAGGACTAATCATCGTAAAAAATAGACTAACTTTCGGTTCCATACCTTGTCGTGTTAGGCTTCGTAAGATAGGGATTACTGCGCAATCACAGAGCGGTATAGTACAAGCCATGATAACAGCTAGTATATAGGCAAATATAGGAGACCGATGTAAATATTTTTCGATGCGATAGGGAGAGGCATATTGTTCTACGATGACGGAAATACCAGTCCCTAAGAGCAAGAATGGTATCATCTGTAATAAGATGGCCGTGGTCATAGTTACCCAATTAGGCTGTGCATAAAACATATATCCCAAGGCCAATAGGATAGGGATAATCGCATATTGTTTCCATTGAGGTTTAGACGTTTGTATTGGTTTTGTAATAGGCCATTGCTTCACATCTTGGCAGGCAATCCAAGTGCTATTAGGAGCTAAATCAGTATACTCTTTAGCCTTTTCTTGCGTAGTATTGCTCAGTATGACTGTATCGCTATAGCGAATTTGTGAAAGAGGGATTTCTCCTAAATAAGGTAGCTGTGACTCAATCCATTCAGGATGGGTCATATAATAGATATGCTTAATGGTTAGCATATCGCCCAAGGGAGAGCGGAGAAAAAGTGTTTCAAAATGTTCTAGGGAGCCCATTCCATTCCATTCGATCCAAAGTTCACGATACTGATGATCTTGTAATACTTGCTGACAAGCGGAGATAGTGTTCTTGGGATCATCGTCGATGGAGAAAGTATGCACTCTGTCGTCGGAAAGAGCAGGACTTTGTAAGCCCTGCTCAAATTGAAAGAGAAGAACATTTGAAATTTTATGACTTTCAATACCTGCCGTGATGGCACTTGTCTTTCCTGAACCTAGAAAGCCCATCACTACATAGGTGGAAATAGTTTGCATAGTGTTACATCGTTCCATTAATAAAAGACTGCAACGCATCATTGTTCAAAGAAGGTCCAATGATGGTTAAATATGAATCATGTAATGTGGTAGGAGTGATCTCTAACCCACTTCCATTGTATTGTACCAAAGCTTGCCCTCCCGTGGAAAGGGGGATACAACCTTTCAGTCGTAATATATGGCCTGTTGTATTCGTTTCAATGAGGGCTTTTAGATGGTCTTGCCATTCATCGATGGTACGAGGAAGTGTACATTCCACAGTGCACGTTAAAAAAGCGTCTTTGGCTTGTGCATGATGGGCGATGTGATCATGGTGAGGAATCTCGGGATGATTTCGAGCTGTATGATGTCCTTCGTGGTTTTCTACAGTTTTATTTGGAGCCAAGGAGGATACAGCTTGCTCTCGTGGATACATGGAAATATATTTGGAAAGGGTTATTTCTTCCCAAGGTAAGATATACACGGGGGCTGATGGATTCAATATACGAATGATTTCCAACGTTTCTTGCAATAGATGCTCATCCTCTTGATGACTGATAAAGACTTGGCTAGAGTATGCAATTTGATCTTTAAAGAAGACACCAAAGTTTTTGTAATACATAGGAGCACGCATAGCATCAACGATGGACACACACCCGGTGAGCTCAATGCGTTTTGCAATGGATGCATCCTTGCAGATGGCAAGGATATCGGATAATTGACTCACTCCAGATGGTTCAATAATAATGTAATCTACATCTTGTGTGTCTAATATATCGACTAAAGCTCGGCGAAAATCTCCTGCTAAGCTACAACAAATGCAACCAGATGTGAGTTCGCGGACGGTGTATCCTTTTTCTCGGAGGATGGCTCCATCTAAATTGACTTGACCAAAATCGTTTTCTAAAATTAGTATTCTTGATGGGTCTGGCAGTTCTTGAATTAACTGTTGGATAAATGTAGTTTTCCCAGCTCCTAAAAAGCCAGAGATGACATACACTTTTACTTTATGGGAACGGATTGTCTGTTTCGCTCTAGTAAAAGCACGACTGATTAGATTCATCATACATCTCACCTCCAATGTGTATAATGCTATATATAAAAAATGAAAGTTCTTGCATAGATAGTATACTCTCTTTCTCTGATGTATGCATGAATGGTTGAACAATTCATTTTGTGTAAATTAGACTTGTTATCAAAAATGAAATTAAATGATAAAAAATCGAAAAAAATAGAAAAAGAAGATTGATTTATTTCGATTTGTCTGTTATAATGAGAACATGATGTGGGAACACATCAGTATTGTCAATTTATAATATAGTATATATGAGGTATAAAAACATGAATCAAAAAGTAGCACAAGCTCTTAACGAACAAGTAATTTTCGAATTTAACGCAGCATCCACGTATTTAGCTCTTTCTTTAGCTATGGCTGATGCTAACTTCAAAGGTTTCTCCGCATGGTTACGTGCACAATACCAAGAAGAAGTAACTCACGCTTTCAAATTCATCGATTACTTACAAAACAACAATGAAAAAGTAACATTAGGTGATGTTAAAAATACCGCATCTACATTGACTAATCCTTTAGAAGTAGCAAAAGCTGTATTAGCTCATGAACAAATGATTACTGGCAAAATCCACAGCTTATATGCATTAGCATTAGAAGAAAAAGATTATGCAACAGTATCTTTCTTGAAC
>CAUQUX010000163.1:0-2818 GCA_963521235.1 uncultured Veillonella sp.
ATATGTCAGAAGTTAGAGAAGCAGTATGGATAGGCGTTGATGTGGGAACCACAGGCGTACGTGCTATGGCATATACAGCACAAGGTAAATCGGTAGCTGTACGAAATGCTTTTTATCCATTAGAAACACCACAATATGATCGAGCAGAGCAGAATCCTCAACAAATATATGATGCGGCAGAAGAAGTTATTGCTGGAGTTGTAAAAGATTTACAATATAAACTAGTCACTATATCCGGGATTGCTTTGAGCTCAGTGATGCATAGTTTTATTCCTCAAGATGAACATTTTGATTTATTAGGGAATATGATTACTTGGGCGGATAGCAGAAGTTCCAGTATCGTGCATCGTATGGAACAAGACGAACAGTGTAAACAATTCTACTTTAGAACAGGCTGTCCGTTACATGCATCCTATCCATTGGCTAAAATCATATGGGTCAAAGAAAATCAACCTGAAATCTTTGCTCGTATGGCGCATATTGGATCTATTAAAGATTATATGTTCCGGTTGATGACAGGAGAATGGGTAACAGATAAATCAGTGGCATCTAGTTCTGGTTTATTTAATGCCTTTACAGAAACTTGGGATTCTGAGATTTTAGACTATGTAGGGATTCAAGAAGAACAACTGCCTAAGGTAGTATCTACTACGTATAGTGGTAAATTGGTAGCAGGTGTAGCAGAGCGTTTAGGTTTACCTGTGAATACACCGGTTGTCATCGGTGCTACTGATGGAGTACTGGTGAATGTTGGTATTGGCGCTGTATCTAAAGGGCAGTTAAGTGCTACTATAGGTACATCTGGTGCTATACGTATGCTCACAGAAAAACCGCAAATGGATCCTAAAGGTCGCACTTGGTGCTATAATTTAACAGATACCATGTGGGTGGCTGGTGGAGCTATCAACAATGGTGGTATGATTTTGCGTTGGATGCGAGATCGTATCCTGCATTATCATGGCTCCCAAATGGAACAATTATCGGTGGACCCTTATGATTTAATGACTATGAAAGCAAGACATGTACCGGCTGGATCTGGTGGCTTGTTATTAATGCCATACTTTACTGGTGAACGAGCTCCCTATTGGAACTCTGATTTGCGTGGTGCTTTCGTAGGTTTATCCTTAAATCATAGTCGCTCTTACATGATTCGCGCCACAATGGAAGGGATTTGTTATAGCTTACGCTTTGTTCTTGATGCATTACGTGAGTTTGAAGAGGTAAAAGATATCCGCATTAGTGGTTCTTTTACTAAATCTGAATTATGGGTACAAATTATGAGTGATATATTCGGTGAACATATCACATTACCAAATAATAGTGAAGGTGCCTCCTTTGGCGCCGCTGTGTTAGGGTTTATTTCTGATGGAACTTTGTCAGATATTAAGGATACCGCAGAGTTAGTACAGCCTGAATGTATCTATCACCCTAAGGAGCAACATCAAGCCGTATATGAAGAACTTTTCTCTATTTATGAAAGTTTATATATTCATATGAAAGACGATTTGGCACGTCTTGTTCAGTTCCAAAAGGAACATCCATTTAGTCGTTTATAATTAGAAAGGAGACTAGAAATGCCATTAATTATTCTTGCATTAGGAATTATTTTATTATTTTTCCTAATCGTAAAAGTAAAGATGAATAGCTTTTTATCATTGCTATTGGTCTGTGTATTATTAGCCTTTGGAGAAGGATTGCCACTTGACAAAATTTTCCCAACTATTCAAAAAGGCTTAGGAGCTACCTTAGGTGGTTTAACAATCGTAGTAGGCTTTGGTGCTATTTTAGGTAAATTGATGGCAGATAGCGGTGGAGCGCAACGTATTGCCACCACATTGATCAACATGTTTGGTCGTAACAATGTAAGATGGGCTGTATGTTTAACTGGATTTATCGTAGGTATTGCTTTATTCTATGAAATCGGCTTCGTCTTATTGATTCCTTTAATCTTTACCATTGCTAAATCTGCGGATATTCCATTGTTAGAGGTAGGTATGCCAATGGTAGCAGCCTTATCTGTGACACATGGTTTCTTGCCTCCACATCCAGGTCCAACAGCGATTTCTGTATTATTCAACGCAGACATTGGATTAACGTTGGTGTATGGTATTTTAATCGGTGTTCCTACAGTTATTTTGGCAGGTCCATTATTGTATAATACTGTGAAAGATATCAAAACTGATATTCCTGAAGGCCTTCATAATGATAAACATTTCACAGAAGAGGAAATGCCATCCTTTGGAGTATCCATCTTTACAGCATTAGTACCAGTTATCTTGATGGCAGCGACAGCTATCGGTAAAATGATGAATTTACCAAAAACATCTACGATTATGGTCATTCTTAATTTCATTGGTGATCCATCTGTTGCGTTAACAATTTCTATTATTATTGCTTTCTATACATTTGGCTTTGCTCGTGGCAAATCCATGAAAGATATTATGGCTACTTCTGAAAAAGCTATTTTAACAGTAGCTATGATTCTATTCGTTGTAGGGGCTGGTGGAGCACTAAAACAAGTATTAATCGATAGCGGTGTGGGTACCTATATCGGTGAACTAGTGATGCAAGTGAATGTATCTCCATTAGTATTAGCTTGGTTAATTGCTGTAGTGATTCGTATTGCTGTTGGTTCTGCTACAGTGGCAGCTATGACAGCTGGCGGCATTGTGGCGCCGTTAATTCCATTAACAGGTGTAAGCCCTGAATTGATGGTAATTGCAGTAGGGGCCGGTTCTGTATTCTTTAGCCCACCAAATGATCCAGGATTCTGGTTATTTAAAGAGTTTTTCGGATTATCTGTCAAACAAACATTACG
>CAUQUX010000164.1:0-2746 GCA_963521235.1 uncultured Veillonella sp.
ACTTCCATTTCTACCAGCACATAGCCCGGAAAGACTTTGCGTTTTACTACTTTTTTTACACCATCTTTTTCATCGATTTCATCTTCCATCGGAATTAAGATGCGTGAAATCACATCTTCCATTCCCATAGCTTGAACTTTCAACTCCAAAGTGGTCTTTACTTTGTTTTCGTAGCCTGAGTAAGTATGTAAGACATACCACTTTTTATCTGTTCCCATCAAAAAGGCCTCCTACCTTACAGCACTCTTTAACAATTTAAAAAGTTCTGCAAACACTGTGTCAACGATACCAATAATAACAGAAATTAAAATTACTGCTACAAATACGGCAATCGTATAGTTCACAAGTTCTTTTTTTGTAGGCCAGACTACTTTCTTGAGCTCAGAGCGCACTTCACGAACGAATTTACCATTACCATTTTGTTGTGCTTGAGCTTTTGAATTAGTTCCTGCCATGATATCACATTCTTCACGTCAACAAATAATTAACAATTATTTTGTTTCACGGTGTAACGTGTGTTTACCACAGAATTTACAGAATTTATTCATTTCAATACGATCTGGGTTATTTTTTTTGTTTTTGTTTGTCTGATAGTTACGTTGCTTGCATTCAGTACAAGCCATAGTTACTGCGTTACGCATCAGTTTACACCTCTCTTTAAAGTGCCTAGACGGCTATTACATCATAAACATACTAATATAGACTACCACAAGTGGAAGCCTATGTCAAATGCAATCTAAAAAAGCCAGGCAATTCCTGACCTCTCTATTATTACATAGAACATCTTAAATGGCAAGTAGCTTCCTATGTGAATTATAAATTTTTCGTTTACAAATTTGAATGATAGGTCTATAATGAAAGCATAATTACATTAATCTATGGAACACTAGCTCAGCTGGCAGAGCACCTGACTCTTAATCAGAGGGTCCAGGGTTCGAACCCCTGGTGTTCCACCACACCTAGAACCGCATTACAGTGCGGTTCTTTTGTTATGTAACACAGAAATAGTATTTAGGGAGTCTATTCATGTTTAAACGAATCCTTTTTATCGCTACCAATCTTATACTTGCTCTATACTATCTCTTATATGCTATTGGATTAGGGACGCTATCTATCATCGGCTTACTTATTTTGCTTCTGATTGTTAGCTCCATTTTATTTGGAATATTTTTTTAATCACTATCTTATGTGATACATTTAAAACCATCATATATGTGAGGAGTGAATGTCGCCAATCAGGTAAGACGTGGCTTGTTACTCGTGAAGCTATGACTCGCTTATACGGAGAACCGCCTCAAAAGATAGTATAGAATCATAATATTGTATAGCGCCTATATAAAAGGACTGCGACTCTACATGAGTTACAGTCCTTTTTCTATTATAAAAGTAGCGCCCCTACGACACCACCCACAAGTAAGGTAATGTCATAGAATATAAATGTGGGCACACAAGTATCCCAAATATGGTTATGTTGTCCATCTGCATTAAGCCCTGATGTTGGTCCCAATGTAGAATCCGATGCTGGTGAACCTGCATCTCCTAAGGCCGCTGCGATACCGATTAATAAGATGATGGCAGGCACCGAGAACCCTAAATGCAATCCCATAGGAATGTATATGGATGCAATGACTGGAATCGTACCGAAAGAGGTACCAATACCCATCGTAATTAATAGTCCTACCACCAACATAACGATGGCACCCACCAATTTAGAATCAATAATAGACACCGTAGCAGCTACTAACTGCTCCACCGAATTTGTTTCTCGCAATACGTTGGCATACCCTGCGGCAATCAACATCACAAAGGCGATCGTCCCCATCATGCGAATACCACCGTCTACATCTTCATCCATTTTAGACCATTTGATGAGCCCCGTAGCAAAGAATACCGCTAGCCCCGCCAAGGCTCCAATCGGTAAGGATTTAAAGTACAGCTGTGCTACAAATGCCACTGCAGCTCCTGCTAATCCTTTCCAGCAGTCCGCTGTCATGCGAGGCGTTTCTTCGTCCATCACGTCTTGTACAACTGCAATGTCTTCATACTCACGGTTTCGACTATAGTAGACAATGGCAAGCAATAATCCTACCACCATGGATATACCACCAATCCACATAACAGAAGCTATATCGGAAATCGATACATTCACTCCATTCGCTACCATTTGATCTTTTATAATAGTCATAAACAGCAAGCCAAATCCAACTGGCAAAGACACATATGGAGCTTTCAAACCAAATGTTAATGCACAAGCAACAGCTCTTCGGTCCAATTTCATACGATTCATAACCACCAATAGGGGCGGAATCAAAATGGGAATAAAGGCAATGTGCACAGGAATTAAATTTTGCGAAAAGCCCGCTACAAAGGCAATGAGCAATGTAAACGCTACCTTTTTTGTGCCTACTATATTCGTAATTTTTTTCGTCACTACTGTAGCTAGTCCAGAACGGCCTATGACAATCGCTAAGGCCCCTAATAAAATGTAGCTAAATGCTGTTTCCGAATTGCCGCCCATACCGCCAATCAAGGATTCGATCGTATCTGTCACAGACATACCACCTGCTAAACCTGCCATCAAGGAAGCTGCAATGACTGACAGCAACACATTGAATCGCAGTAAACACAAGATTGACATGGCAATCACCGATAACACGATGGGGTTTACTAAAATATCCATTCAGGATCTCCTTTTCATCATACTTACTAGTTTTTCTTACCGTACAAAATGCAGTACCTCTCATAC
>CAUQUX010000165.1:0-2724 GCA_963521235.1 uncultured Veillonella sp.
GTCGCTGTTGGTGTCAACATTTCACGCATACCTGGACCACCTTTTGGACCTTCGTAGCGAATGATGACTACATCGCCTTTCACAATTTTGTGACCCATGATGGCTTCTACTGCTTCTTCTTCACTGTTGAAGACTTTCGCTGGACCAGAGTGAACGAGCATTTCTGGATCTACAGCACCTTCTTTGACCACGGAACCGTCGGGAGCCAAATTACCTTTCAACACAGCAATACCACCTGTGGTGTACACTGGGTCACTCCAAGGATGGATCACATCTTCATCTAGGACTTTCATAGTTTTAGCAATCGTACCTTGATCCACCAAGCTCACAGATTTCGCACTTTCATGCAAGTGACCTTGTTCTTGTAAACGATGCATTACCGCATACACACCGCCTGCGGCATGTAAATCTTCGATGAAATATTTACCAGATGGGGACAATTTAGCCAATTGTGGTGTATCGCCTGCAATGCGATTGAAATCGTCCAAGGTTAAAGATACGCCCGCTTCATGAGCGATGGCTGGTAAATGTAGCGCCGTATTGGAAGAACCGCCCAATGCCATGTCTACCGCTACTGCATTTTCAAAAGCTTCTTTCGTCAATACATCTTTTGGACGTAAACCTTCTTGTAACACTTCCATTACTTGCATACCCGCACGTTTTGCTAGACGCAAACGCTCGGAATAAACCGCTGGGATCGTACCATTTCCTGGTAATGCCATACCCAATGCTTCTGTTAAGCAGTTCATGGTGTTCGCTGTGTACATACCGGAGCAAGATCCACAAGTTGGGCAAGCTACGTTTTCAATATGTTCTAATTCTTCTTCGGAAATGAGCCCTGCTTCAAATTTACCTACCGCTTCAAACACGTCGGATAAACCAATTTTTTTGCCATTGTGCATGCCTGCCAGCATCGCACCACCAGAAACAAACACAGATGGTAAGTTCAAACGAGCTGCCGCAATCAACATACCTGGCACGACTTTATCGCAGTTAGGAATGAATACCATCGCATCGAATGGTGTGGCCATCGCAGAGGCCTCGATGGAGTCAGCGATAATATTGCGTGTCACCAAGGAATACTTCATACCGATGTGGTTCATCGCCAATCCATCACAAATACCAATGGTATTAAATTCCATAGGAATACCACCAGCTTCGCGGATGCCATCTTTTACAGATTGCACCAGATTTTTCAAATGCACATGACCTGGAATGATTTCGTTGAAAGAATTGGCAATCCCAATAATTGGTTTTCCAATTTCCTCGTTGATGAAACCTAATGCTTTTAATAATGAACGATGAGGAGCCCGTGTCGCTCCTTTTGCTACTCTATCACTGCGTACCATATGATGATCCTTTCTACTTATATAAACATGTTTATAACACTTGTTATGGTTACATATTGCTGCCTATGTACTATATTCATAACACTAAAATAATTATATGGGATTTCTATTGAATAGTTCTATGATTTTTATATATCCAATAGGTTCCCAATCCACATCTAGTATTCTGACATACTATATTAGACATAAAAAAGAGCGATCCCTGAGGAATCGCCTTTTCATATATATGTATGCACGTTAATCAAATAGACTACAACAACTTAGATTCCTTATGCTATACACAAAGAAACCTAAGATGGTAGCTCTACCGAAGAAAAGGCGACCTCTATGGAATTGTTAGTTCTAATGACGTTCACTAAAATGAACAAGACGAGCACGAGAATTGCTAACAATGCCATGATAATCTCCTTTCTGTACGATATGCGTACGAATCTTAACTATAAGTGTAATACTTTAAAAATAAAATAACTGTCTACTATTGTAACACCTTTGTCCACTGTGTGCAAGTACATATCTATATTTTTTTACTCTTTCAGATGTGTTATTTTCCACAATCTGTTATACTATAAGTATTACTTCCCCCATACTGGTAACAGAAAGGGGGTGTTTGCGATTGGATCTATTCCTCAATTTTCTTATTTCTGTTGTGGCAGGTATAGTCAGTAACTATATTTGCAAGTGGCTAAACAGAAAGAAACGAAGTAACTAGCCCAAACAAGAGATAGCTCTCTATAAAAAGCAAAACCCCACGGTTGGCAGACCGTGGGGTTTCTTTTGTTTGCAATTGGAAAGTCCTCAATTTCATTCCATCTCCATTATATCACTTTCTTAGTATATTTTCTAGTATATAAGAAACACCCAGGTCTCGCCACCTGGGTGTTTTTTTGGTGAACTTTATGGAATCACCATTACTCCTTTTTGCTTATCTTTATTATATCATAAATCACTAAAAAATAAAAATCTACTCTCCTAAAAAGCGTTTTGCCTCACAGTAGTTTACGATACCTTCTACTACTTTTTTTGCTTCACGCATAGCCAATACCACGGTAGCTGGTTTATGCACTACGTCACCGCCTGCGAATACGCCTTGACGGCTTGTCATACCATATGGCATATCTCGTGTCACCACATAGCCAGACTCATTCACTTCAATACCATTACCAGGACCCACTAAGCGTGTGTTTGGTTTATGACCGATGGCCACGATAATTTTATCAGCTGGTAATGTAAAGTCTTCGCCAGTGCTTTTCACAGATCCATCTTCTTGTAATTCTTGTCGTGTAAATGTCAACCCTTCCACGATATCTGAACCTGTTACTTCTTTTGGAGCGGCTAAGAATTCAAAGTGAACGCCTTCTTCTTTTGCTTCTTCAAA
>CAUQUX010000166.1:0-2695 GCA_963521235.1 uncultured Veillonella sp.
GGCTATCGGCATTTCGCCTGTCCCCGCAATGGGGAGATAATTCTAAAGCTTTATCTTGGGATCTATGTTCTATGAAAATCGTCCATTTGTGGACCATAATGTGGTGTTAATTGTGAATCATGCAGCAGATGCTAGTTTCCCAAGTGATCATGCGGTAGGGACTATGGCTCTTGCCTGTGGTATTTTATTCTATCGTTGGAATTTGGGGACCTGGATGGTCTATGGATCTATTTTAGTAGGAATCTCTCGGGTGTTTGTAGGGAATCATTACCCTGGGGATATATTAGGGGCTTTCATCCTCGTATGGATTTTGACAGCTATATACAATAAAACCATACGTCGTGGCGTGGTACGTTTGTATAGAGGTTTAGATACACGACTCATGCGAGAGTATGTACGACGATTCCGAAGCAGAAGAGATGTGTAGAGAGAATCTACTTAATTAACTAAATAAATAATAAGGTTTCTATCTGTAAGGCTTTCACAAAAGTGAAAGCCTTTTTGAATGTTAAGGATAACATAATATTTTGGGCATTAATTTGATTTAACCTATATTGCTATATTTAAACAGTGGTGATAGAATTAACCTATAAGGTTAATTTTTTTGCTATACTAGGTGGTGATACTTTGGATATTACTTATAAATCTAAAAAGTTAGAAAAAGTATGTGAAGATAAAAAAACAGCCGTAAAAACCTACGGTCTAGATATGGCAAGAAAAATTAAAATTAGAATTAATGAAATTAAAGCGGCTGATTCTGTAGAGGAAATGATTCAATTTCAGATTGGTAGGTGTCATGCTTTATCTGGTAATCGATTAGGTGAGTATGCAGTTGATCTAATACAGCCATTTAGATTAATATTTATTAAAAACAAGGATACGGGAGAACTTAAAATTGTAAAAATCATAGATATAGTAGATTATCATTAAGTTTGTTAAGGAGCGATAAAACTATGGAAAGTAAATCATATATAGCGATTTCTCCGGGAGAATCGATACGCGAACAATTAGATTTACGTGATATGAGTCAAAAAGAGTTTGCATTGCGTATGAATATGTCTGAAAAGCATGTAAGTCATTTATTAAATGGAAAAGTCAGTCTAACGAATGATGTAGCCAGTAGATTAGAACGAGTATTGGGGGTGCCAGCACGATTTTGGAATCGTTTAGAGTCCTTATATAGGGAGGATTTAGCTAAGGTTGATTCGGAAAACTTAGCGGATAAAGAGATTAACTTTATCAATAGTTTTCCTTATAATGATATGGTAAAAGCACATATGGTTAAGAAGGTGAATAACCATGTAGATAAGCATCGAAATCTTTGTCAGTTTTTTGAGGTAGCAAGTTTATCCGTATTAGAAGATGATAGAGTATTTCCCGTAGCATGTAGGCAACTAGGAAATACAGATAGAGCGATGCGTTCCAAATTAGTGATAGCTCAATATGCCAAATTACATGCTAGGGGAATTAGTGTGGAGAAGTATAGGAAAGATAAGTTGCATAAGAGTTTGAGTGTACTGAAAGCATTTACTAGATATGAAGAGTTTGATTTCTTTTCTACTATACAAAAGATATTATCTCAATGTGGAATTGCATTAGTATTAGTGCCACATATTCCAGGGGCGTTTTTACAGGGACTCTCTTTTATAGATGCATCAAGTCAAAAAATTATACTGGGTATTACTTTGCGGCAAAAAAGAGCAGATGTATTTTGGTTTACTCTCTTTCATGAATTGATTCATATAATGGAGGGGCATATTGGTAGAGTTGAAGGGGGACTGCATGAGGATGAAGTTATAGCTGATTCTATGGCGAGTAATTGGTTAATTGAGGAAGCAGCTTATAAAGAGTTTATTAGTACATCTCAGATGAACATTGATACTATACGTGCCTTTGCAGAACATCAAGAAGTGGGTATATCTCTAGTTATTGGAAGACTACAAAAAGATAAGATTATAGGGTATAATCAGTTTAATACATATATTGTCACATATAGTGCATAGGAGGTTATCATGGATTTTCAAAGTTCTGCAGGTCCGAATCAATATAGCGATTCTGTGTATGAAGTGGTGTTTACGCCAGTGTTGGAACGCCCAGAGTACCAAGGGGAACCATTACATTCTTTATTGCTAGAATTACGTGAGAAAATGGGACAAACTGATTTTGATCAATATATCAATAGTTTAATTTCTATCAAATACAATGGGACGGCCTTATGGTTGATTACAAAAAGTGAACGAAATCGAACATTGATTGAAGGTCGATTCTTACCCTTGTTACGGGAAGTGTTTCAGGTAGCGACGCCACGGATTATTTCACAACCATAGAATGCTAGGAGTACCTACTTGGTTAAACGTTTGATGATGTTAAGATTTGAGAATGGGCGTAAGGTCTTTTCTCAAATCTTTTTTTGTTCTTTGTCAAATGTGAGGCATGTTCATATAAAAAGTCCTTAGCACTAGCAATCTCAAGAGTGATATAGTGCAAGAATAGGGGATTACTTGGGCATAGATTCATAGATAGTACTAAGGAGTATGTTTATTATTACAACTTTTAAAACTGAGAAAAATTATCATTGACATAATGCGAAACGTGACGTATGATAGGTATTAAGAAGTGTGTTTATGTAACCCAACAAACAAGGAATTAATATGGAGGCATATATGAATCAACGTGGTATTGTGTTAGCAACATT
>CAUQUX010000167.1:0-2605 GCA_963521235.1 uncultured Veillonella sp.
CAATTACCATACTTGTTGCTACATTGGTTCCCATATGAATTGCCTCCATTACATCATAGAACTTTCTATGGTAACGACCACCTTAAGTCATCGCTCTGAAAGTTCTTCCATTATTAGTATTTCCATCGTAAATAGGCGTCTAACATACACTATTTACACTTTATTATAGCATAGATTGAAAACATTAGGGTAGTTATTCCCTACAAATTCCCATCTCTGTATCATTAGCCCAAATATTTTGTAAAATCTTCTGGAATAGATGATAGAAATCGGCTTGGTTGTTGCCAATATCCTTTTCCATTAACCTTTGCATAGGTAATGATCAAATGTTTCTTAGCACGGGTTAATGCTACATAGAAAATACGCTTTTCTTCTTCTAGTTTGCCGTCTCTAACAGCAAAGTAGAAAGGAAATCCCCCATCATGTGCACTAGCAATAAAAACATATTCAAATTCACTGCCTTTAGCTTGATGGACCGTAATGATGGGAATACGGCTATCTCCTTTTCGTCGGAATATGCCTTCTCCCGAGTGAAGGGCTGACATTTCTAATATCTCTTTCACACCATCACGTCCTATATAATGTGGATGCTCCTCTTCTAATTCTTTCATAATCCGGTATAGTTCGCGAATACTAGCTAACCTACGTTGCCCGGTGAGATCTTCTTTTACTTTCTTCTGATAATGTTCCACTAGCCCCATATCTTTCATAATATAGGTAAGAATTTCTGTAGGCTTGATCGTAGTCCACTTACTTCGCAAGGCATCCATAGAGGCGGCAATATTGGCAAATGTATCTCTATATTTATTTATAAATGCCATACGCTGTGCTTTCGTGGGCAGGATATTTTCTTTCATAGCATACACCAATAATTTACCCGTCGCTATAATATCATCCATTGCATTATGGGTAGACTGATGCTCAATCGGGAAGTATCCACTTAAAAATTCTAGTTTGTGGTTCGGCAAATTCGGATAAAACCGACGGTATATATCTAAGGTATCATAGATGGCTTGTACCCTTGGCATAGCTACACCGTGTCGGCTACACTCTTGCTCTAATATACCCATATCGTACTGCACATTATGACCTACAATCATAGACCCATCAGCAAACTGTCTAAATGCTTCCAATACAGTTAGTGCATCGCCCCCAACCTCTTGCAAGTAGACATCGCTAAATCCATGAACCAATTCTGAATCCCCTACCGGTACGCCGGGATTGATAAATCGTTCAAAGGTGTCAATGGTATTGCCTTCTTCATCGATGCGAATAGCTGCCATCTGCACAATGCGGTCTTCCATGATATTTACGCCCGTCGTTTCCACATCAAACACAACGATATCTTTAGCGACTAGCCCTTTTTCTAATTGTTCATAAGGCTCTCGTGTAAAGATATTTGTACTCATAAAATCAGTGATCCGCAACCCAGTTTTTCTCACTGCTGTGCTTTCTAATTCCTCCATCCGTTTATCTCCAACGCCTTTGACGAAGGTTCTGATGATCCGCTTTGTACTCATCGAGTCCCAAGGGTTCACTAAACATTTAAAGAATGCCAACACATCCTTGATTTCTAACCGTCGGAAAAATTTTAATTCATCTGCCAAAATAAATTTTAGTTGCCTTTTTTCTGGTAAATGTCGATTACATCGTTTAAATTGTTCACTTAATCGTACGGCTTGTTTGTTGGTGCGTACTAAAATTCCTACTGGGGGCATCTCTTCGCCAGTTCTCAGCTGTTGGATGGACCGAAAAATATACTCAGCCTCATCATAGGCATCTTCAGCCTCAACTATCGAAATAGGCTCCCCTTGTTGTGTAGCTATCGCTTTCGGTTCTTTTCGATACAACTCTCGCACCCGTTGCGGGAACATATCTTTCAGCATGGAAAAAGCCCCCTTAAATAGCATCTGATTAGACCGATAGTTTGTATCAAACACTAATTCTATGGGGTTATACTCTCTGCGATATCGATCGATTAAGGTAATCGGATTAGAACCACGCCATTCATAAATGGTTTGAAAGTAATCCCCACAGAGCAAGATATGGTTACCCTTCCACATGGTGTTCATCACTTCATATTCTAACTCGCTCGTGTCCTGCATTTCATCTACTGCAATATAGGAATAGCGCTGACGCCAACGATTAGCCACTTCGGGGCGCTGAAAGATTTGATGTACTCTCGTAATCAAATCTGCAAAGTCTAGTCCATTCAACGAACGTAATCGCCATTCGTATTCCATCAGTACTTGTAACCCTTTTTCTTCTAAAAATGTAGCCGTATCCTCAGACATAATGCTATACCAAACAGATTGTTCCTGTTGCATGCGCTTAATTGTCCGTGCATAATCGTCTTGTATACTAACGGAATAATATTGATACTTAGAACGATGTTCTTTCACTGCACTGATAACTTCACGAATCGTTTTGGCATGTATGATGGGTGCCATACCACCTTGCTCTTCACTATAGGCTTTCACAATATTTGGCAAACATTCACTCAATAATTCCTCTACATCTTCTTCGTCAAAGATGAGAAATTCTTTAAACAAATCTTCTTGTAATTTTGCTTCTTCTTGCAAAATGGTATAACAAAAGCTGTGAA
>CAUQUX010000168.1:0-2602 GCA_963521235.1 uncultured Veillonella sp.
TTTACACAAATTGAAAAATATCTATATAGTAATTTTATTCATTTTGTATAATATTCATGACTTTTAAAGATAGATATAAGAAACTTTCATAATTAACCTGAATCGTGACATAAGAAAACACACCCAAGGGTATCCCTTAGGTGTGTTGCATCTTATTATGGAATTAAAAGAAATCGTTTTTCCAAAGCCAATAGCCTGCCAGGGCTGCAAAGCTTATACCAATACCAATCACATACTCAAAGCCATATTCCATATCAGCAAATGGCACCGGTACATTGATACCCCACAAGCTAAAGATGGCCGTTGGTACAGCTAACATAATTGTCATGGCTGCCAATAATTTCATAACTAAGTTTAAATTGTTAGAAATAATGGATGTAAAGGCATTCATCATATTCATCAAAATATTAGAATACATTTCAACCATTTCCACAGCCTGCTTGTTCTCAATGATCACATCTTCTAATAGATCCTCATCTTCTTCATAGATTTTTAATAAGTATCGTACATCATCATGGCGGCGAATGCGTAAAATCCGTTCCATTACCGTACCATTACCACGCAGTGCGGAGGTAAAATAGGTCATGGATTTTTGTAATTCCAATAATTGAAACAAATCTTTATTCCGTGTCGTATGTCGTAATGTTTTTTCAATGTCATCCGTACGGCGGTCAATTTGTTGTAAATATCGCAAATATAGTACCGCTGTGCGATACATGATTTGGAACAGAAATCTTGTCTTTTTAAAGGTAAAGAAGGTTGGCATTTGATTGCTCAAGAACGGATAGAGCACTTCCGCCTCTTCCAAACAGATCGTAATAAAAAAATCTTCCGTCACAAAGACACCCAACGGTACCGCATCATATACGTCAGATCCACGCAGTACTGGAATGTTAATAACGACGAAAATGTATTCATCTTCAATTTCTACGTGAGACCGTTCTTCTGTATCCAAAGCTGTTTTCAGTACGTCCGTTGGAATCTGTGTCATCATATTGACGATAGCCAACTCATCGGGGTCTGGGTTCACCAAATTTATCCATGAACCTTTTGTAGCATCTTGTACAGTGGAATCTGTAAATAATTCCCCCTCTACGTGTTTGTGTACCGTTAACATGTGACACCTCCTTAACGTCTTAATAACCCTACCCTTTATCTTAATCAATCGAGGCCGATTCGTCAATTTTTTTATGATTTCTCATGAAAGTTTCTAACAACCTTTCACTGTTACACTCACTCAATCAATGTATAGGAGTAAATACGATACCCATGTACAACAAAAAGGACCTAGTCTAATGACCAAGTCCTCTTTGCCGTATAGTTGTTATGTAGTGATATATGCCTTGTATGACTACAAGGAGGGAAGATATCACAAAGCCTCCTGCTACATAGTTGGGCGTACATGCTAGCAGGAGGACCTATGTTATTTGCTGTAGAAAATACGGATAGAGTTCAAGATACAAAGAATGGATACCCCTGTATCTGCAAAGATAGCTACCCACATATTAGCAAAACCAAATACACCTGCCACCATAACGATGATTTTTACAGCAATAGCGAAGAAAATATTTTGCCATGCAATAGACAAAGTACGATCCGCAATGCTCAAGGAACGCCATACTGAATCAAGGTTAGAGTTCATGTATACCACGTCTGCCGCTTCGATGGCAGAATCTGCACCACTACCCATAGCACCACCCACATCAGCACCTGTCAATACAGGCGCATCGTTGATGCCATCACCTACGAACATAACAGAGCCATGATCATTACGTAGAGACTGTACCACTTCTAATTTATCTTGTGGTAATAGCTCAGCACGTACTCCTTGGATACCTACTTGTTGAGCAATGTACTTTGCACTAGCTGCCACATCACCTGTAAGCATCACTGTTTGATATCCTTTGCCGTTCATACGACGAATGGCTTCCTTAGAATCAGCTTTTAAAGCGTCGGCGATGATGATACGGCCTACGTATTGACCATCAATAGCTACAAATACTTCACTACCATACACATAATCAATCAATGGCATTGCTATATTTTCTTTCGTCAACAAACGGCCATTGCCGACTAATACAGTATGACCTTCTACAGTGCCTACCATGCCGTGACCAGAGATTTCTTTTACATCCTTGGCCGCAGTAAACTCTACTTCTCTACGTTGTACTTCTTCTACGATAGACATGGCAATTGGGTGTGTAGAAACAGCTTCTAAGGCTGCTGCATATTGCAATACTTCATTTTCTGTATACTTACCAGCTACTTCTACAGTTTGTACATTGAAAGTACCTGTTGTGATAGTACCTGTTTTATCAAATGCAATAGCTTTCACACGGCTCATAGCCTCGATCGCTTTACCGCCTTTGAATAAGATACCTTGTCGAGAACCTGCACCAATACCGGAGAAGAATGCCAATGGTACAGATAATACTAAGGCGCATGGACAAGATACAACTAGGAATGTTAAGGCTGTATAAATCCAATATTGCCATTCACCTGTGAATAATGGAGGTACTACGGCAACAATAATCGCTAATGCTACTACGATTGGCGTATATACACGAGAGAAACGAGTAATAAAACGGTCAATCTTTGGTTT
>CAUQUX010000169.1:0-2593 GCA_963521235.1 uncultured Veillonella sp.
ACATCACTAAATGTTCTACTTTAGGACCGATGAACGTAATCCCTTCTTCTTCACATCGTTGTGCAAAATGTGCATTCTCTGAAAGGAAACCATATCCAGGATGGATCGCATCTACATCATGTTCCTTTGCAATACGGATAATATCTTCAATATCTAAATACGCATCAACTGGCTTTTTACCTTCTCCTACTAAATAGGATTCGTCAGCTTGATTACGGTGTAAGGAAAGCGCATCTTCGTTGGAGTAAATAGCTACCGTGCGAATGCCCATCTCGTTACAAGCACGAAGTACACGGATGGCAATCTCCCCACGGTTAGCTACTAATAAAGAGCGTATATGTTTCATTGTAATCCCTCCTCAATTTTGAGTATTCCAAACCTAATACCTTTGGGAATAGGCATTTGTATACTTCATTATACCCCTAAACGTTGAATTTTTCTAGCAATAAACAGGGGTTATTTTTCATATTACTGAAATAAAGTAAATAATTGTACTCTTGGTAAGAAAAAGATAGTAAAAAAGCCGACATACACATTGAGACTGTCTGTAGAACAGAATGTGTATGTCGGATTTTTTGTAGTTTACTATGTAGTTCTATATCATAAATAAAAGTATGCGGACCACTCCTTTCGGGGTAATCCTCACCTTCTTATATAATCTTATGTAATTAACAAAAACTATATTACTTCATCAACATTTTATTTTCTAATTTCATTTTTACAATACGTTTTACAGAAGTGTCTAATTGTTCTTGTGTTATTGTGCCAGCTCGTACTGCTTTCAGCAAGGCATTATACGCCTCCGTCATATGTGTATATTCATGACAAATAAGAACAATATCTGCGCCAGATTGAATAGTTTTAACTGCCATTTCTCCAAATGTATAGTGGTTTGCTACGGCGCCCATTTCCATATCATCGGTTACGATAACACCCTGGAAGCCCAATTCGTTGCGCAATAAGCCATTCATAATATTAGGGCTTAGACTGGCTGGGTTTTCTGCATCAAAGGCTGGATATTTCGCATGAGACACCATAATCATATAAGATGTTTGAGGGAATTGCGGAATCAAATCCTTATATGGCTTTAAATCTTCTGCTAACAACACCTCTTTGCTTGCATCAATGGTATTTTCTTTTTCATGAAGATCTACATCAGCTTTACCGATACCAGGGAAATGTTTGAAAGAAAATTGTAATCCATTGCTTTCATAAGCCTTCGCCACTGTGCCTGCATATTGCACTACATGTTCTGGATCATTTTGACTGAAAGAACGTCCATAGGTAAGTCCTAAGTCAACTACCGGTGCAAAGTTAAGGTTAAACCCTAATTCTGCTAATTCTTGGCTAGCTTGTTTCGCATAATTTTCAGCCACTGACACATCTTGTGTGCCAAGATCTTGTGCAGCTGGTACTTTCACAAGTCCATCTTGCATACGAGCTACAGCACCACCCTCTTGGTCTACCGCTAAGAATAAGCCAATCTTTTCATTCTTTTTCGCATAACTTTGCAAGTCCCCTAATAGTTGTTTTACTTGCTCTTTTGATTGCATATTGCGGTCAAATAAGACAACACCACCAAAGTGGTACTCTCCCAACATATATTTCATATCTTCATTGATAGAAGTACCATGAACACCAATCACAACTAACTGGCCTACTTTTTCTGAGTCCGACATAGTCGCCACAATTTTATCTGCTCGCTCATCCACCGTTAATGTTGTGTCTGTTGCAATCGCTTGTGTATCAATTTGCTCTGCAGAGTTAGCACCTGTAAACGAGCATCCTAATGATGCAATTAATGCTGTAGCCACACAAATACTGCTCCACACTTTTTTACATACTTTCATCAATTTCCCTTTCTATTGATACGAAGATCCTACCAAAGTTCCTGTCATATCATCTAATAACCATTGACCATTAACTTTAACCATTGTCACTTCACCAGTAAATGTCTGTAATTTAATGCGCCCATCTAAGGCATCCTTCGCATTCAATTTATATTGGAAGATAACTTTATTAGGATCCACATAGCTTGGCTTAGCATCTACGATCGTACTAGAAATCGTTGTGCTATAACCTTGACGCATACTATCTAATCCACCCAACAATTGTTGACGATTGGCAGTCATTAAGTTATAAGCCTTAATAATTTCTTGATTCGAGATAGCTTGATGGTAGGCTAATAATGCTTCTTTTGCTTCATTGGCAATTTGCACATTCGGATCTACGGGTGGTGCTGGTTGTTCAGCCTTCGGTTTAGATATGTCAGACCCTGTCTTTTTAGACTTTGTAGGCATCATAGTCGTTTTTGTATCACCACCAGCTAATACATCAGCCACTTCAAATATAGGTTTAACAATAAGACCTAAGAAAATCAGAGAAATCACAGCGATTATGGCCGCTTCTTTTTTATACGCACTTTCAGCAGCAGCTAATTTTGCTATTGCTTCTTGGGAAGAACGATCAAATTGTTCTGGCTGTCCATACGCATTAGGCACAGTATCCCCAGAAGAAAATAAAAGATATGCAATATATAAATTACCAATAGGTACACACAGTAAGAGGTAGAACCATCCACTATGTCCAGTAT
>CAUQUX010000170.1:0-2583 GCA_963521235.1 uncultured Veillonella sp.
AAATGGATATTAAAATTTCCGGTTTATCTCGTGAAATCTTAGAAGAAGCATTAGCGCAAGCTCACAAAGGTCGTATGCACATCATGGGTAAAATGATGGAAGCGATCCAAGCACCACGTGAAGAAATGTCTAAATGGGCTCCTCGCATCGTAACGATGAAAATTGATCCAGATAAAATCCGTGACGTTATCGGTACAGGTGGTAAAGTTATCCGTGGCATTATTGAAGAAACTGGTGCTAAAATTGACATCGAAGATGATGGCACGATTTCTATTGCTGCCGTAGAAGCGGAAGCGGCTGAAAAAGCAATCCAAATCATTACGAACTTGACAAAAGAAGTAGAAGCAGGCGAAGTGTACATGGGTAAAGTCACTCGTTTGATGAATTTTGGTGCTTTTGTAGAAGTATTGCCAGGTAAAGAAGGCTTAGTTCATATTTCTCAATTAGCAAGAGAACGTGTAGAAAAAGTAGAAGATGTAGTGAATGTGGGCGATGAAATTATGGTTAAAGTTATCGAAATCGATGACAAAGGTCGTATTAATTTGTCTCGTAAGGAACTATTGAAATAATCGAGGTGTAGTATGGATATTCGTGGATTTGAAGTAGTTTCTGCCTTTGAAGGTCAAGGTATCAACTTACCGAAACGTAAGACCTCTGAAAGTGCAGGCTATGACATTGAATGTGCAGAATCTGTCGTGGTAGGTCCAAAGGAAACTGTATTGATTCCTACAGGATTGAAAGCGTTCATGCATTATGATGAATATTTGGCAATCCACGTTCGCTCAAGCATGGCGATCAAACGAGGCTTGATGCTAACAAATAGTACAGGGATTATTGACTCTGATTACTACAATAATGAAGATAACGAAGGTCATATTATGATTGCTGTGTACAACATCACAGACGCTCCCGTTACCTTGGAAAAAGGGGAACGGGTTGCACAAGGTATCTTCTCTAAATACTTGTTAACTAATGATGACGATGCGCGAGGTATTCGTACTGGTGGTATCGGTAGCACAGGTAGCAAATAACAACATATACAAGGGAATGTAACGACATTTCTTTTACTAGAGAGTTTTGAGACGAAGTCTTAGGACTCTCTAGTTTTTTGTATATCATTGAATTTCATTGTTAAAATGGAGTATAATATAGTTTGATATAGTCTATCCTAAGGAGGATGTACCGTGTTTACATATGCAAAACAACAATGGGAATTAGGTAAAAGAATATATGGATACCATAGCTGGCGTGAAAAACGTCGTATCTTCTTATTCACAGCTCGTTCCTATAAAAATAAATCTCAGCTGAAACAATTGGAAGCATATTTTGCAAACTATCGCAGCTATCCAAATTTGTTACAAGACCAAGAAGGAATTTGGGAGATTATTAACCGTGTCTTCTTGTATAAAGAATCGACAGCCCAAGAACGATTAACATGTATTACACAGCATTTTGACGCATTACCAAAGTATGTTACGGAAGAGGGTATTTGTGCGTTGTACAGTCCTTCTGAAAGTGGTATTCGATTATGGCATTCTGAAGAATTAGCCCTAGAAGCTACCTTACAATATATGCCAGGACAACGTAAAGAAGGACTGCTAAGTTTGCTTTTAACCTATGAAGGGGATGGAATTTATCATATTAATTTCCGATTAGGTGTGGATCCATCAGGGCAACCATGTATCTGGATTGGTACAATCCAAGGATATAAAGAAGGATTAGATAAGGCGAAAAAGCTAACGAAAAGAATGCATGGCTATCGGCCTAAAAATTTTATGTTCTTTTTATTGCGACAATTAGCCGCTTGCTTAGGTATTGAAACCTTGTATGCAGTGTCTGATGAGGGGTTCTATACAAACACGCATTTAATTCGTTTCAATCGTCATAAATTAGTAAAGTTTGATGACTTTTGGAAAGAATTAGGTGGTCACATATGGGAACGAGACGCCCGCTTCTTTGTGATTCCTTTAGCAGAAGAGCGGAAAACTTACGAAACAGCGAAAACGCATAAACGAAATATGTATCGCAAACGCTATGAAATGTTAGATACTTTTATAGAAGAAATTCAAGAGCAAGGAAAGACCTTCTTGCGTAACCAATAGGAGGATACGGCATGAAATGTCCTTATTGTCATCATGACGAAATAAAAGTAACAGATTCACGGTCTACAGACGATAATAATATTCGTCGTCGTCGAGAGTGCATGAGCTGTGGTAAACGGTTTACGACCTATGAGGTCATTGAAGATTTACCGATTATGGTCATTAAACGAGATCAGAAAAAAGAATTATTTGATCGATCTAAATTGATGAATGGCTTGTGGAGATCTTGTAGTAAACGAGGTATTTCCACAGATCAATTAGAATCCATTGTGAATGAAACGGAAAAACAAATTCGTATGGAAGTAGAACAAGAAGTGACTACAGAACGAATTGGTGAAATTGTTTTATCCTTGTTGAAAGATGTGGACCAAGTTGCCTATGTGCGATTTGCCTCCGTCTATCGACAATTTAATAATGTAGAAAGTTTCTTACAAGAATTACACGACTTATTGGACAATCATGGAAAGGATACAACACATGA
>CAUQUX010000171.1:0-2576 GCA_963521235.1 uncultured Veillonella sp.
GAATATTATCCTTAGGAATATTGTTTTCACGAGCTTTTTGTAAAGCCAATTTCAAGCGCATATTACCGGTTGGATCTGTACCACCAGCTTTCACAGCTACTGTGATTTCACGGCTAATTTTTGTGGTAATTTTTGCTTTTAACGCATCATTTTTACCTTTTCTATGTTTAATATTTGACCATTTAGAATGTCCTGACATTGTGTCCTCCTATTTATTCCACCACGCTTCGCCTCGCAAGCGGTCTAATATAATTGATACGGCACTACGAACAGATAGATGATTGTACTCCCCATGTCCATAGATAGGTTCTAAGATATAATCGAAATCTTCCATTGTTTCTTTCGTCATACCATACCCCGTTCCAAATAATACTACCACAGGACGGCTCTCACTTTCAAGTGATTTACGGAGCGATGCATAGGTAATGGTATTATCATAGGTCCGTGCATCCGTAGTACACACGATTGGCGTCTGTCCTTCTAATTCCGTCACCATATCGATGGCTTGTCGAATGGAATTGACAAGTTCCACATGTTTGAAAGCATCTTTTCTATCCGGATTATAAGTACTGCCAAATCCCGTTTTCCAATGACTCATCACGGTTTCTGCCAATTCACGTTGGCTCGGTACATTGTGAATGATGAAATACCGTTCCACATCATAGGTTGTGGATGCTCTGGCAATATCATGGATATCGTAGTTCGTGATGGCCGTCGTTATCACCTCACCATGTTTATTCATAATGGGATAATGAACGAGGCCAATATATAAATTCGTCATTTATTTCCTCTTTTCCTCTGTGAAAGTAGACTGTTCTATAAGATTTAAAAGTACTTGTTGTTCCTCTTCAGAATCCACTCTATCTATTAATCGTTTCAGAGCCTTAAGTTCATCTACAGTTAATTCTCGTTGCAACAAATCATTTCGCAGTAAAGCAGTCCGTTTCAATGACTCTTCTAATCGCCACTGCTCAATATTTTTATGATGACCACTTAATAATATATCTGGTACCATCATACCTCTGTATGTTTGGGGTTTCGTATATTGAGGACATTCAAGTACTGGATGATAAAAGGAATCTTCTATGGCTCCTGAGGTTGCTCCTAAGACACCGGGAATCATGCGAGCCACTGTATCAGCTACCACCATGGCTGGTAATTCACCGCCAGTTAACACATAATCTCCAATAGATATAGTTTCATCCACTAAGTGTTCTTCTACTCGATAGTCAACTCCTTCGTAGTGTCCACAGACGATGACAAGCTGATCATAGGTGACCAATTCCCTTGCTTTTTCTTGTGTAAATGGTGTCCCTGTAGGTCCCATAAACACAACATGACGTTTATGACTTCCCTTTGTACAACGATGTTCTTCTATGGGAATCTGCAACACATGCTCTACAGCCTCAAAGAGAGGAGGTGCTTTCATGAGCATGCCAGCACCACCTCCATAAGGAGTATCGTCCACTTGACCATACTTGCTATGAGAAAATTCTCGTGGATTTGTCACTTTCATTTCTAATCGATTTGCCTGTAAGGCACGTTTGATGATGGAATGTGTAAAAAAGGCATCAAAAAACTCTGGGAACAAAGATATAATATCTATTTTCATAGGCTTTGCACCTCCTTTCCAGTGAATACAATGCTGTATAACAAACTAATTGTATGTAGGCCTATGCCCCATATGCTACCTATGTTTGAACCCTAAAAATATACATCACCTAGTATGGATACTCTTGATAGAGTTAGTATAGATAAAAAGATGATAGCATGCTATCCATAATGCCGACCTATAGTTATAATTTCTTATACGTTAATTATGCTATTGGTCACCGTCATGTGAGATAACAATTGATCTGTTTCATCAAAGATATTAATCGTCCATACATGGTTACGACCACCTTTGTGCAACAATTGTCCACGAGCCACAACATATCCGTCGCATCGTTTCGGTTTCACATGATTAGCCGTTATCGATTGACCTACAGCTACTCGTTTGTTACCTATGCCATTGCTGGAACTATGTGCAGAGGAGGCGTTTCCTTCCGTTGCCAAGATGGCATTTGATGCCATACCTGCCAATACTTCTCCATAAGCTAAATACACGCCACCGTTGACAAATCCAAAGGGTTGTGCATGAAACGATGAAAGTCTCATAGTACTTTGAAAGGCTTGTCCAGCGCAGTGGAATGTCTCTATCTGTAATTGTTCTAATAAAGAGGTTTCCTTCATACTAGGCCCTTTCTACTTTGTAAATCAACTCTTGTCGCAATATTTTTCCCATGCTATTTTTGGGCAATGTATCATAATATACAATTCGCTTCGGTACTTTATACTTCGCTAAACGACTGAGTAGATATTCTGATATATCTTCTTCGGAACGGTTTGTTACCACGCACAATATAGGTATTTGTCCCCACTTAAGATCCAATACAGGAATCACTGCACATTCCAAAATACCGTCCATTCCATATAGGACATCCTCGATTTCCTTAGGGTAAATATTCTCGCCCCCAGAAATGATAATATCCTTTCTACGATTTAACAGGTATAAAAATCCATCGTTATCTACGTAA
>CAUQUX010000172.1:0-2556 GCA_963521235.1 uncultured Veillonella sp.
CTCCTCTTCCCCTAAGCGTTGTGCAATGAACCGAGAACGAGCTGCACCACGGTTGTTAAACTCACCTAATTCATGATACAAATGCATCATGCCTTCCACATGATGTAATGTTTCTTTTGGATCTACATTTTCTGCTACTAACACGCCAAATGCAGAACCACCACCGATACCGCCACCAGCATAGACATCGAAGGTACCATTGTCTTTTGCTAAAAATCCTAAATCTTTATAGTTGGCATGGCCCTCATTGTCTACCACAGAGAAACCAATTTTATATTTACGTGGTAAGGCTAATGTACCAATTAAGGACACCGCATATTCACTTGTTGCTTGTAAATAGGGAGTCACAGCGAATGGCTCATCTGGATGTACGCCATGTAATGGACTTGCCGTTACATTACGCAAATTATCTCCACCAGTGCCACGGTTATAGATGTCATGTTCAAAACAGTCTTTGTACAATTCTAAAATTTGTTCACCTTGTAATTGATGGAATTGAATACATTGACCTGTTGTGAAATGTACGTATTTCAAATCGTACTTTTTTACAGATTCCACTAAGAACTTCATTTGGTAAGGAAGAATACGAGATCCCATGAAACGCAAGCGCAACATAGCACTTTCAAACCCACGCTCCGCATAACTACCAAATCCTCCACCAATGCCTTTGAAATCCTTTGGGGCGATTTCCTTCTTAAAGAACCCTTCAATCCCTGCTTGGAATTTTTCAAACTCTCCTGCAAATCGTTGTCGTACTTCTTCTGAAATAGCCATTATACTTTCTCCTCTCCTGAGCACTCGCTCAATAGAAAACTCTTCTTCCCAAGTATAACAGATATTAAAAACGATTTCTACACCTTGAAATCCGGCTCTTTTCATGGGTTATATACGTTCGGCATAGTATCCCTGTATTCGTTCTTAGTTATTCCATAAACGCCACAACACCGTCTGTCAATTCATTTTGCAAGTCATTGGAGCGGTCTTCCGAGTCAAAACTTTCATCGAAAGTCACTGCCATGCGACGAGCTTTTGCTTTCATGCCGAGCACGAGGCGCATAAACATTTTCTTTGCCCCTTCATCATCGCTATACACGATGTCCTGTACATCGTCCACTAACAGCAAGTGTAGTTTGCAGTACTCTTCCATATAATCTGCCACTTCACCATAGGTCACGCTGTCGTTGTATTCTTTCATAAACTGTGCACCCGTCACATAACGTACACGCAGGTTAGGATTTCCTTTTACTGCCTCTTGCTCCATAGCTTTCAATAGATGGGTCTTCCCCACACCGGTTTGTCCAAATAGAAATAGAACTGGTTCAAAACACTTCGTAAAATCAGTCATCGCCAACGCAGATGCCATACCAAATTTATTTTGTTCTGTTACGTTGAAAGTTTCAAATGTTTGCATAGTTACTCCTTACTTCCTTGCCACAATGGAAAAGAGTGGCACTGGATTGTATAATTCATCTTCTTCATCATAGATACGGCTACTCACTGCCATATCTAGATACACTCTGGAAAAACCTGCTTTCCGAATCATATGCACATCCCAATGGGGGCGATCCATACGACTGATAGATAGTCCTTCCGTAATAGCAATGCATTCTTGCATAGTCTCATTCGATACTGTCTCATGAATATGGTGCTGTGCCACCACAGGCACTTTGAGTTCTACTCCATAATCACCATCGATATTGATAAGCACCCCTTTCGGCGCAAGCACACGGTACCATTCCTTATAGGCTGCTTCCACATCTGGTAAGGTCCAGGTTAGATTTCTCGCTAAAATCACATCGAAAGACTCATCTGGAAAATCTAATTTCATCGCATCCATACAGTGAAAGTCAACTTGACCCATTAGAGAGTCATGTAACTCTATAGCTTGTGCTTTAGCTACATCAATCATTTCTTTCGTTACGTCTACGCCAGTTACCGAATAACCCTTCTGAGCCAACAAAAATGCCAAAAAGCCCGTCCCCGTACCTAAATCTAAAATACGTTGGTGAGTATCTTTAATATGTGGTGTTATTTCACGCAACCATCGTGGCGCTAGATTTGATTGTAATTCCTTCATGCGTAGCGCACCAAAATCATCGCTTCGCCCTTTCCAATAGGCCATAATTCTATCTCGTATCTGCATATACCCTCCTTGCATCATATCGTATTATACCATGAGGAACATGGTTTTGTATGTATCTTGAGTCACGAACAGATGGATAAAGGCCTACTAAAATACCTTGAGATTCCACACTAAAGTACGTACTCCGCAATGTGGACATACTTGCTCAGTTACTGGCATCTCTAGTGTAAAATGAATGATACGGTATGAGTTTGTATATGTCTATTTTATTGCAACAAAAAATGTTGGTAGCTACTCTTATATGAGTAGCCCCAACATTTGGTATAGAGCCGTTATAATAACTACAAGCTCTATAGAGGGTGTTTTTATACTTAACTACAAATTATAATTTATCAAAAAGATAAACTATTTTACTTCTGCCCAACCTAAAGCAGCACGTTTAGCATCGATATCTGCTAAGATTTTTTCAGCTA
>CAUQUX010000173.1:0-2503 GCA_963521235.1 uncultured Veillonella sp.
GAACTTGCACGTGTGTATAATCAATATAAGAGAGGAAGAATCACATGGAATCGAAAGAGACGATGATGAGTACAGAAGAAACAACGCCTCAAACTGTGAATTTTATTGAAGCGATTATTAATACAGACAATGAAGAAAATACCTATGGAAAACGTGTCCATACACGATTCCCACCAGAGCCAAATGGATATTTGCATATTGGACATGCGAAATCTATTTGCTTGAACTTTGGCCTTGGCAAATCCTATCAAGGATTAACTAATTTACGCTTTGATGACACAAATCCTGTCAAAGAAGATGTGGAATATGTAGAATCTATTGAAGAAGATGTAAAATGGTTAGGCTTTGAATGGCATGGGGATGTACATTATGCATCTGACTATTTTGGTAAATTATATGAATATGCCCAAGTATTGATCAAAAAAGGTAAAGCCTATGTAGATGATCAAACACCAGAAGAAATTCGTGCTACTCGTGGTGATTTCACAACACCTGGTACGAATAGTCCTTATCGTGACCGTAGCGTAGAAGAAAACTTACGTCTTTTTGAAGAAATGAAAGCGGGTAAATATAAGGATGGAGAAAAAGTATTACGTGCTAAAATTGATATGGCAGACCCTAATATCGTAATGCGTGATCCTGTATTGTATCGTATTTTACATGCTGACCATCATCGTACAGGTTCTGAATGGAATATTTACCCTATGTATGACTATGCCCATCCAGTATCTGATGCGATTGAACGTATTACCCATTCTGTATGTACCTTAGAATTTGAAGTGCATCGACCACTCTATAATTGGGTGTTGGAAGATTGGGAAGATACAGAAAAACCAAAACAGATTGAATTTGCTCGCTTAAATGTGACGAATATGGTCATGAGTAAACGTAAATTGCGCCAATTAGTTGAGTTAAATCTTGTAAGTGGTTGGGATGATCCTCGTATGCCAACGATCTCTGGTTTACGTCGTCGTGGTTATACCCCAGAGTCCATTCGAGATTTCTGTGAACGTATTGGTGTAGCCAAAGCAGATAGTATGGTAGAAGTAGGTCTATTAGAGTTCTGTATCCGTGAAGATTTGAAATTAAAAGCACCGCGCTACATGGCTGTATTGGACCCAGTAAAAGTTGTGATCACCAACTATCCAGAAGGACAAACAGAAACCTTAGTGATCGAGAATAATACAGAAAATGAAGCAATGGGCACACGTGAAGTGACATTTGGTCGAGAAGTGTATATTGAGCGTGGTGATTTTATGGAAGAGCCAGTGAAAAAATTCTTCCGTTTAGCACCTGGCAAAGAAGTGCGCTTAAAAGGTGCCTACATTATTGAATGTCAATCTGTAGTAAAAGATGACAATGGTAATATTACCGAAATCCATTGTACATACGATCCAACTACAAAATCTGGAACAGGCTGTCAAAAGAAAGTAAAAGGTATCTTACATTGGGTAGAGGCATCTACAGCAGTAGATATGGAAGTACGTCTCTACGATTATCTATTATCGGCAGAAGGTGATGAATCGGCAGATAAGGATTTCTTGCAACAGTTGAATCCAAACTCCTTAGAAGTAAAATCTGCTAAAGGGGAAGCTGCGTTCCGCAATACGCAAGTGGGTGATCATTATCATTTCTTGCGTACAGGCTATTTTATAACAGATAAAGATAGCACGCCAGATCATATCGTAATGAATCGTACAGTAGGTATGCGCGATACTTGGGCTAAGATGCAAAAGAAACAAGGTTAGGCGTGAACCATGTATAGAATAAAACATTGCATTTTATGGGTGCTAGGGGTTGTCAGTATTTTCTTTATCAGTGCTAGTATGAGTTCTGTAGAGGCGAGTTATACAAAGTCTGTACAATGGCCTGCTACCATGTTGGTACAAGAAGGAACAAGTCAAAGCATTATTTCTTCCGGAGTGGCACAATCTTTAGAAGAAGGATTACGGCAAATTGGTATAGAGACAACTGCATCCTATATGATAATGAATAAGCGCAATAATAATTATTATTATGCTCGGTATGGAGAAGGAACGTTGCTCTATGGATTTGGGCCACAAAAAACAGTTTTGCAACCAGAAAAGTTTTCTACAGGATCTAAGCATGCAGTGACTATGATTCAGGAGTATCAAGCATATATGCAAGAACATCCAGAGTCATTTACCGTGGTGGTACCATTCCATGAGGTTAAAAACAATGTATATGTAGGTGAGATGATTGTTAACACTTGGTTTAAACAAGTGGAATATCCTATGTATATACAGATTGCCTTTGTAGGCGATAGTAGTACAGGGGCGCCTCGCTTGCGGTATATCATGACCCATGTCAAAGATGATATGATGAGACAACAATTGAAAGACGTGTTATAAGAGAAAGTTGCACACTTTGAGATAGACTTTACATATGACTAGTATGTGAAGACTCTTAAAGGGTGCAACTTTTTTGGGCTCTTTGTCAAATGTGGGGGCTACTCATATAAAAAGTTCTTAGCGCTAGCTAT